>CAXTDP010000058.1:0-14859 GCA_964242295.1 uncultured Acetobacteraceae bacterium
CCGGGATCTGTGGGGGAGGTGCCGGGCAATCGGCACCTCTACCCGACCGGCCTTTCCAAGCGCTGACGGCGCCTTGTAGGTCGGGTGTTGGGCGTTCTCTCGCGTGAAGCGGCGCAGGTCAAAGCGGGGCGGCAAAACTCATACGTCGCTGAGCGTGGAGAATGTGCATCTTAGCCGTATCCGACCCGATATCTCACCGGATCCTGTTCCGCCCCCAGCCACCTCTGCTTCGAGCACGGGATGCGTCAGGCTGTCCTCCGGCGGTCACAAATTAAGATCAGGCACAAAAATCCTTGTCGCGGTTGAACAACAAAGCGCTTGATCAAGTGTGCACGTCTTTATAAGGTGCAGTCGCGCAATAGTTACGACAAATTTGTATGCCTGTTTGGTCGGCTGGTTCCGAGTCGGATGGGGAACTGAGACTGGGGGGGAAGCGCAATGGCCGACCTGGTGAATGGACTTGGAGGACCGTCCGGCTTCGGTGTCGGTACTGTGGGAGCGTCGGATGACGGGTCGACCGCAGCGATCGACATTACATCAGTCTTCCCAAACGGTTTCCGGCTCTTTGGCCGTACTTACAACGCGATTTACGTAAACAACAATGGAAACATTACATTCAACAGCCCGCTCTCGACTTACACCCCATCCGCGATCGGGGCCGGATTCACCAGTCCGATAATCGCGCCTTATCGGACAAAATGCAGGAGAAGACGCATGAAGGACGCTGTTATCGCGCGTGGTGGAATTAAGTAGGGTTCTTTCAGGTGAGAAGAGGGAAGGCGCGGCGATGCACTCAGGACATCGGCCACCCGCGTCCACTCCTCCCTCTTTCTTCCTTTCCCGCCCTTGCAGCTTGCCTACCTGCCCGGTGTAGTTAGACCCGAAAACGCCGACCCGTCCTGGCTCCCCCACGCCGGACGACAGCGATGGTTTGGAAGTCCGGCCCGGCCCCGCCTCCTCCGGGCATGGGGCCCGCTTGTTGGAGAGTGATGACTTAATGCAGGACACGGACACGCCGCCGCGGCGCAACGAAACCGACGATGCAGAGACCGCCGCGGCCGAAGCGAGCATGCGCCTGGCGCTGGAGCGCCTGGGCACCCGGTCCAGCCCGGCTCATCGTGCGACAGACAGCAGGGCCAACACCACGACCGCTGGCGCCCGTGCCACGCCGCGGCCACGCCCGCGGTTCGCGCGCGACGGCGACGTGCCGGTCGTGCACGTGCCGTCGGCGCCCCGCCTACCCGGCGAGGTCGGGCGCGAGTTGGCGGAGAAGCGCGCGGCACGCCAACATGCCGAGGAAGCCTTGGCCGACGCCCAGGGCACCATCAGCCGGCTGCAGGTGGCCCGCTCCCGAACAGAGCAGGCACTTCAGGTGGCGCAGGCAGTCGTCGAGGAGCGTGAGGCGGCGATGGCCGGCCTGCGTGCCGAGCTGGCGCGCGCGGCGCAGCGCGAAGCGGCGCTGATCGAGGCCGCGCGGATGGAGGCCGAGAAGGCACAGGCCGAGGCCAGGCTGAGCCCAGCACCAGCGCCGTCCAAGGAGCCGGAGCCGGTCAGATGGTGGCTGGGCTACCTGAAGACACCGCGGTCCTAGCCTGGACCGCCAGACCTCGCGTTAGCTTGGACAAGGCTCATGCTCCTCTAGACGTTCGCTATGTGCCACCTGGGACAGCTGGCAAAAAGCCCGTGCTGATCCAGGGGATAGCAGCCACAAGCCAGATGGCGATTGCCAGGGCGGCAAGGTAGGGCAGCATGTTGGCCATGGCATGGTCGGGTGACACCTTTGTGATGGCGCACGCGGCATAGTAGCCGTATCCGAATGGTGGCGCGAACAGGCCCAGGCCCATCGAGAGCAGAACCACGATAGCATACTGCGTTTGATGCACTCCTAGCGTGCGGGCGATAGGGAACAACAACGGGCCAAACAGGACGATGGCGGGGATGCCCTCCAGAACACTGCCCAGGACGGCGAAAGCCAGAATGGAAACGGCCAGGAAGCCGGCACGCCCGCCCGGCAGATGCGTCATGAACGCAGCCAGGTCGTGGGCGAAGCCGGATTGCACCAGGGCCCAGGACATAGCACCAGCGAAGGCGATGATGATCAGGATTGAGCCGGACATGGCCACCGTCTCGACAAGCAGGCCCGCAACGCGCGCAAGCGGTAGCCGCACGCGCGTGACCAGTGCCATGATCACGACATAGGCCACGCCCAGCGTCGCCACTTCGGTCGCGGTGGCGACACCTTCTAGCACGGCAGCACGGATGATGAACGGCAGAGCCAGCCCGGGCAGCGCTAACAGCAGCAAGCGTCCGATGACGGCAACACCGGGCCGCGCCGGGCCACGTACCTCCCCGCGGGAGCGGATGAACACCACGGCTGCCAGCGCCAGCATGCTGACGGCTGCCGGCAGCAACCCGCCTGTGAACAAGGATGCTATGGACACGCCAGTGACGGAGCCGATGACGATAAGGACTAGGCTGGGCGGTATCGTCTCTGCGGCTGCGGCCGAAGTTGCCAGCATGGCCACCAGGTCGCCTTCGCGGGTGCCGCGCCGCTTCATTTCATCCACCAGAACCGGGCCGATGGCGGCCATGTCCGCCGCCTTGGCCCCCGAGATGCCGGAGACGAGATACATGGCCGCGAGCAGGACGTAGCCCAGCCCGCCTTTCACCGACCCGAACAGGGCTGCCAAGAAATCGACCATGCTCTTCGCCATGCCGGTCGCCTGGATCAGCAGGCCCAATAGGATGAACAAAGGGATGGTCAGCAGGATGAAGCCGGACAGCCCTTCGTTCACCCGGCCCACAATCACTGTCAGCGGCAGGTCAGTGGTGAAGATGAAGTACGATAGGGTAGCCGCGCCAAACGCGAAGGCAATGGGTACGCCCACGACGATCAAGATGCCCACACCGGCGCCGAAGAAGATCAGCAGGTTCAGATTACCGGCGTCCTCCAGCAGGGGCGGGATTACCGACACCCCGGTCAGCACGGCGACCGCCGCCGCCAACCCGCCCAGCGCAGCCGGCAGGCCACCCTGCCGCAGCAGCCGAACCAGCAGCGTCAGAATCATCACGCCCAGGCTGACCACGGTTGCGGCTGCGCCAATCGACCCGGGTATGCCCAGGTCGGGCGTATGAATGGCAGCGTTGTCGCTCATCAGCCTTGATGCGGGCAGCAGCAGCGCCGCGAACAGCAGCAGCAAGATGACAGACCCGCCGATCTCCGTCCCGGCGCGCAGCCGTGGTCCCACCGCGGAGACGACGAAGCTCAGCCGCATGTGCGCCCCACGGCGCAGGGCACTCGCTGTGCCCAGCATCCCAAGCCACAGGAATAACAGCGTCGCTACCTCATCCACCCACGTCACCGGCACATGCAGGGCATACCGCGCGGTCACGGTGCCGAGCAGGAGCACAACCTCGGCCAACAGCAGGGCTACCGCCACACCCTCGACAGCGCGGCCGAGCAGGGCGTCCCCCCGTTCTGCGAAGGCCAGCAAACCCGCAGGAGCAGGCCGGCGCGGGTCTGCCAGGGCGTGGCTCTGCGACATCTCAGCCAAGCTTTCCCGCGTATTTCTCCAACGCAGCCCAAGCCGTAGGACCAAACTTTTCCTTCCAGTCCGCATAGAACGAAGTGCCGTTCAGCATCTGCCGGAACGCCGCACGGTCAGCCTCCACGAAGGTCATGCCCGACTGCTTCAGCTTACCGGTGATGCTATCGTTGAGCTTAGCCACGTCGGCCCGCTCCTCGTCCGCAGCCTGGCTGAAATTGGTGGAGATGATCTTTCGCGTTTCCTCCGGCAGCTTCAGCCATGCCGCCCGGTTCGTCAGGATCCAAAATCCGTCCCACATGTGGTTCGTCATGCTGACGAACTTCTGGACCTCGTAGAATTTGCCAGACTCGATCAGCGCTAGCGGGTTCTCCTGCGCCTGCACCAGCCGGGTTTGCAGAGCCGTGTAGATTTCGCCGAAGCTGATTGACTGCGGCGTGGCCCCGAACGCTTTGAAGAGAGAAGTGGAAAGCGGGCTGGGCGGCACTCGGATCGACAGCCCCTTCAGATCGGCGGGCACTCGGATGGGGGTAGCAGACGTGGTAATCTGACGGAATCCGTTATCGAACATTTTGTCGAATACGAAGAGACCGGCGTCCGCCACGCCCTTGCGGATCACGTCGCCTACGTCCCCATCAAGCGCGCGCCAAACCTCATCGATCGAATTGAATGCGAAGCCGACGCCATTCAGCGACGCCACCGGAACCAGCGTCGACAATTGCGCCTCCGCCAGCGGGTAGAACTGGATGGCGCCGGAGCGCAACTGGGACAAGACTTCCAGGTCGCCGCCAAGTTGGCTGTCGGGAAAGAAGCGAATGTCGAAGTCGCCGTTCGTTGCGACCTTGATGCGGGCTGCGGCCTCCTGCGTCCGGACCAGCAAAGGGTGGCCGGATGGCAGGTTAGACGCCAGCCGAAACACGGTAGCGGCACGAGCGGGGCGTCCGATGGCAAAGCTTGCGGCCGTCACGGCGGCCGAAGCGGCGAAGGTCCGGCGACCTAGGGTGGGCATGACATTCCTCCATTTATGGTTTCTTGTTTATGGTCCTCGTCCGGCGGCAGTCAGGCGAGCACTAGGCCTCCTGATACGTCCAGGATTGCGCCGGTCATGAACCGCGCGGCATCGGACGCCAGGAACACGATCACGTCGGCGATATCGTGTGGCGTTGCCAGGCGGCCGAGCGGGATCTGCTCGGCCAGCGCGTCCGACTTGTCCTGCGTGCCCACTAGATGCGACACGCGCTCCCCTTGCACCGGGCCAGGAGCGATGGTGTTCACTAAGATGCCGTCCTTGGCATACTCGCGCGATAGATGACGCGTAATGCCGATCACCGCCGCCTTCGCCGCGGTGTAAGAGCAGCCGAGCAATGGGCTGACTGTGCGGCCGGCGTTGGACGAGATGTTGATGATCCGGCCGCCGCCAGCCTCAACCATGTGTGGGATTACTGCCTTTGCGCACAGGAAAGTGCCGCGCACGTTAGACGCAAACACGCCGTCCCACTCTTCCACCGGCGTGTCGTGCGTTGTGCGAAAGGCTGCGCCGTAGCTGCCAGCGCCGTTCACGAGCACGTCGATGCGACCCCAGGCGTCGATCACGCGCGACATCCCGTCCTGGACCGAGGTTTCATCCGCCACGTCCATTCCCAGCGCCATGGCCTGACCGCCGGCCGCGGCGATCGTGTCCGCGGCGGCTTGGGCACGCTCGGCCACTAGGTCGCCGATCGCCACCCGCGCGCCCAACCTCGCAAGCGTGCTGGCGAGCGCCGCGCCGATGCCGCGCCCAGCGCCGGTGACGACCACCACGCGGCCATCCAGGGAGCGGATCGGCCAGGCAGTGCCCGGCGTGCTCATGCCGGGGTGGCCGGGGCTTCGATCCCTTGCGAAACCACGTGTGGCGGCAGCGGCAGCGGCGCGTTAGCACTGTGCATGTGCTCCACCGTCACGAAGCACAGATCCTCGCCGCCGATGTTCTGCAGGTCATGCACCATGAACTCACCGGCGGCGAAGCTGAGGTGCCGTGTTTCACCTGCCGTGTAGCGGGCCACGCTGGCCGGGCCACCGTTCACGTGTGACCGGGCTGTGCCAGCATTCAATGCAGTCCAGAAGTAGTCGAGCACGTGGCGATGAAACCCGAGGCGTTCGCCTGGCCGCAGCCGAATATGCCACACCCGGGCGCGTGGCCCTTCTGACAACAAGGTCTGCCCCACGCAGGGATTCATGGTGTCTGCTGCGAACTCTGCAGCCAAGGTCGCCGCATCCAGGTCAGTGTCAGGCATCAGCTTCTCCTTCGCGCCGGTCGGCTGCCGCCCAATCTGCCGGCATCAGGTTTTCGAAGTTGAAGAACGCCTTCCGCCACTTCGTGACAACGCAACGGTCGAACACGCCTGCCTGCATGAACGGGTCGCCATCGGCGAAGCCTTGCGCCACGTTCCGGTCCTCCGTCGCGACCAGGTAGAAGGAGCCAGTCGCGGTGGGGTCGTCCAGCAGCTTAGCGCCGGCTGCCAGCAACGTGGCCATATTGGCCTTCAGGTACTCGACGTGGCGGGGGCGCGTCGCAGCGCGAAGACCAGCTACGCCGGGACGGTCCCATGTCTCGATCATGTAAGGCATGCCACCCTCCCTTTTTCAGGCGCCGCCGTCATGGGATGATCCGCTCGCGCCGCAGAATCTCGAACTGGTCCAGGAACATCTGCTCAGAGTCGAGGAACTCCATGAAGCCGTATTGCCGGCATTTGGTGGTCGCCGACATCACGTCCCAGTCGTTGGAAAAAGCATAGTTGGCGAAGCGCCAGTTCACGAGCTGCGACAGCGGATGCTGTGCCAGCCCGTGCCGGGCGACGATGCGATCCCATACGGCCTCTTGCCCGGCCATGGTGTGGGGCATGTCCTCCGTTTCCACCCCGCCGGCTTCCATGCCGAAGTACGTGGCGAAGGCGGGCCACAGGTGCTGGTAGCGGAAGAAGTCGCCGTTAGTGACGTTGAAGGCCTGGTTGGCACAGGCAGGGGTGGTGGCCATCCATACCATCGCCCGCGCCAACAGCCCGGCGTCGGTTGCCTGGTAGATGGATGTGAACGCGCCGGGCTTGCCAGGGAAGGTCAGCTTCTGGCCGGCTTCCTTCTTCAGCGTCGCGAACATCGCGATCGTCGACACGATGTTCAGCGGATTACCCAGCGCATAGCCGCAAATCACATGCGGGCGTGCGGCCGACCAGCTCCAGGATTTGCCTTGCTGTAGCGCGGCGATGTGGTCCTGCTGGTCGTAGTAGAAGTGCGGAACGTCAATGCGCGGGTCCGTTTCCTTCGCCGGCGTTTTGAACGGGCCAAGATACTGGCCATAGTACTTGGTGCCCTGAAGGATGCAGACATGTGTAAGGTTCGGCGCCGCCGGCTCGATCGCATCCAGCGCATTGATGAACATGCGCGTGTTCGGCTCCCGCGTTTCGGCAATCACCGGATTGTCTTGGTATGCCGCATAAAACACGTGCGTCACCTGGGACAGCGAACCCAGCGCAGTACGGCAACTTTCCAGGTCGAACAGGTCGGCGGAAACGAAACGGGCCTTGGTGGCAAAGTATGGCTGCTTGCGGGACACGCCGATCACGTCCCAGCCAGGCTGCGTCTCCAGGTGGGTGATGAGCGCCCGCCCAGATACGCCCGTCGCACCGATCACCAGTGCGATCTTGCGGTCGCTCATGCAGTCCTCATGATGTCTGAACTTGCTGGAACGATTGTGTGCTCGAATAATAGCCCCCGCTCCAGACGTTCCGTCGCAGCGGTCAAGGCGGACCAGGCGGGATCGGCCTCCAGCCGGTCCGCGGCGGCATGCAGGGCCGTCTCCGTGGCGAACCACTGCTCCAGCATGCCATCGTGCACGCCTTCACCCTCGATCAAACCCAGTTGACCGCTGGAAGCGGAGTTCAGCAGCAGCCCCGCCTCATCCACGCTCAGCCGTGCCGGCGCGTCGGCGGCAAGCCCGGCCACCACGGCGGTTCCGTCTCCCATCCACCAGGCCGCGAAATCGGCGCGGGACTGCCCCTGCTGCCGCTTTGCGCAGATCAGCAACTTGTGTCGCATCCCGTCCGGCATCCTGCCGAGCCGCCAGGCTTCCGACGCCAGCATATGCTCGCGCCGGGCAAGATAGGCGCTGGCGTCGCGGGAGCCGTCGCGCCCGATCTCTGACGCATAGGATTCCTGTGCGGCTGGCCTGCTGTCGAACCACAGCTGCGCCACCCCGTCCGCCGGTGGCTCCCCAGGCTCGATCGAGTAGGCAAGCATGTAGCTGCGCAGACCGGGGAAGCGGGCCGCCATCGGCGCGTGGATGGTTAGCCAACGGTCCTCGAACATCGGCCTTGTCAGCGCGGGGACGCGCTTCTGGAACGTGACCAGCTTGATCATCGTGGGACGACTATCATTGCGCTTCCTCCACCCGACTGCCCGGGCTTGGTTGGGATCAAGTGTTGCCCATGCTCCCTTGATCACGATAGTACCGCCTGGAACGCATTGTGTTGCGTTATAGGCGACAATCTATGAGGGCGGCGCCGATGAGGTCTGCTGACGACCTGGGCATTTTTGTCGCTTCGGTGCAGGCAGGCAGCTTCAGTGCGGCGGCGTCGCAGTTGCACCTCACCCGGTCCGCCGTGTCCCGGCGCATCCAGGCAATCGAGAACCGGCTCGGGGTGCGACTGCTCGATCGAACTACTCGGCGCCTGCAACTAACCGAGGCTGGGCAGACGTTATACGATCGGGGAACAGTCGTGCTGGCCGACTTGGCAGCGGCGGAAGCAGCAGCCAGCGACTATGGAACTACGCCGCGTGGAACCCTGCGCGTCAGCTGCCTGATCATGATTGCGCTGCGTACTTTGATCCCTTTGCTGCCGGAGTTCCTGCGGACGTATCCTGGTGTGCAGGTGCAGCTCGATCTGTCCGACACCGCAACCGGGTCCAACCTGACCGACCACGACGTCGCAATCTGCTGGGGCGAGCAGGTGGACTCGGCGCTGATCAGCACGCGGCTGTTTCGCAGCCGGCAGCTTTATTGTGCGTCCCCGGAGTATCTCGACCGGCACGGAGTGCCTGCCCACCCTCACGACCTTGCCGGGCATAATTGTCTAATGCTGACGCGCTTGGGCATCATCTCCAACGAGTGGCGGTTTACGGACCCTTCAGGGCCGTTCGCGGTCAAGGTGTCTGGCAACTTCGTGGCGAACAGCGGCGACGCACAGTATGAGGCGTTGCTGGCGGGCCTGGGCATTGCCCGCGTGACCAACTTGCGGGTGCGCGATGACGTGGAGGCCGGGCGCCTGCGCTTCGTCTTGGAAGCTTTCACCCCGCTGGCCGACACCGCGGTCTATGTCATGTATCGGCGCGGCCGTCACTTGCCGCCGAAGGTTCGGGCCTTCGTCACCTACCTGCGGCAGCACATGGCCGGACAACCGAATTGACGGCTGAGCAGCGCTCACAGAAGGTTGCCGACATGATACGCCGCTTCGGTCGCACGGGACCGGTCCACCAAGCCGTCACATACGCCGGGGTCCTACATATCGGCGGCATCGTTGCCGACGATCCGACGTTGGGCATGGCAGAACAGACCGCTCAGATATTGCAGAAGCTGGACTTGCTGCTGGCAGAGCATGACCTGGATCGCACGCGCGTGCTGACGGCGGCGGTTTATATCACGGACATGCGGTTGAAACCCGAGATGAACTCGGCCTGGACCGCCTTCTTCGCCCCGGAGCATCTCCCGTCGCGTGTCACGCTCGGAATCGTGACCATTGAGGAGGGCGTCTTGATCGAAGTTACCGCGACCGCAGCATTGTAGCACGGATTGGACATTTTCGGCTTCGACGACCGGAACCGGTGCCGGCCTCGTCGGTGCCCTCGACGACCAGCGCCGCTCGCCGCACCCGGCAGGCGATGAGGGCGGCTGCGAGCTGCGGCCGGTCGGCGCGCTTGCCGCTTCCCACCTCCTTGAACTCGGCTGCGACCACGCCGCC
Organism: uncultured Acetobacteraceae bacterium; assembly: GCA_964242295.1. GTDB lineage: Bacteria > Pseudomonadota > Alphaproteobacteria > Acetobacterales > Acetobacteraceae > DASWOJ01. Next base: position 9,536 of record CAXTDP010000058.1, read on the forward strand.
GACCTAGGCCATGTACTTGGCCACCGCCGCACGCTGCGCCTTTAGATCCAGCCCGCTCTTGCCCTGCTGGTTGGGGCTGACCGAGTGGTAGGCCACGAAGCACAGCGCCGCCGGCAGCGCTGCAGCGAGGCCCGGCATGGCGGAACTCACGGGCGCCCGGGATGGGGCAGGGGAGGGAAGGGGACAGTCAGGAAAGAACGGGTCACAATGGCGCTGCCCCTCGCTGTGGCGAGGACCATGCCCGTTTGTGCCTGGTTTTCACATACCCAACGACCAGACACCGTCGGCAAATTCGGAATTGGCCGTTTGTTCACAACGTGGCTGGCGTTGAAAACCCCGTTTCACCGGCATCGAGGACGGGTCTCCTCAGCTTGTCGACGCGCGTCCTGACGGGTTGAACGAATTCGCTAACGGTATCCGACCGTTTGACAGTCTGTGAGCTCGAACGCTTTCCTCTGCCCGATCCGAAGATCACCCACCCCTGGACGATGAGCGTGGCATGACACGGGTCACCCTCGGGAAGAGCCGGGAGCGGGGAAAGCCGCATGCCCGGATCTGTGAGGGCGAAGTCAAATGGTCTAGCTACTCGACCACCACCCAATGACACGACGACCAATCCCCAAGGTGCCGACACCTGTTGGAACATCGGTGGCGGCAGGTGTGCCAGCCGGCCCAGACCTGCCGCACGTTGGGCACTGTCGGTGACATCCCATGACCACGTCTGGCTCGAGTTCCCCGATCAGCCTCACCCGCCACACTAGTTTCGCTACCCGCCCCACCCTCGTCCCGTGAGCCCGCATCCTACCCCGATCGCGTCAGCCCCCCAACCAGTCTGCATGCCTTCTGATGACGTTATGCGCTCTGCTCCCCAATATGCTCTGCGCAACCAGCGTAGGACTTTTCAGCCAAATATCTTATCTAGCCCGCGTGCTCCGCCCGCAGCACCAGGCGCCCGGTCACCGCCCCCTCGCGCAGCCGCATTAGCGCGGCGTTCGCCTGCCGCTGCGGCACCGTCTCGATCGGGATCGGCGCCACCTGCCCCGATTGCGCCAGAGCAACTAGCTCCCGCAATTCCTTGGGATTGCCGACATAGCTGCCCTGCACCGTAAGCGCCCGCATCGCCATGGTCGGCAGCGACATTGTCATCTCGCCGCCGAACAGTCCCACTTGGATCAACTTGCCGCCTTTGCGCAACGCGGCAAAGCCGAACGCCGCCGTCTGGGACCCATTGACCAGATCGATCACTGCCAGCACCGGGCCTCCTGCCGCGTCCAGGATCCGCTGCGTGACCCCTTCCCCGAATCCGTCGACGGCCTCGGTCGCGCCGGCATCGAGCGCCGCTTGACGCTTCGTCGCATCGATGTCGACGGAGATGATGGCCTGGTGTCCCAACGCGCGCAGGATGCTGATGGCCGCCAGCCCGAGGCCGCCGGCGCCGACCAGAACAATCGGCTCGGCCGGCTTGATCGGCATCACCTTGCGGATCGCGGAGTAGACGGTGATGCCGGAGCAGGCATAGGTCGCGGCAAGCGCCGGGTCGAGGTTGCCGGGGTCGACCAAATGCCGCGGATGCATCGCCAGCACGTGCGTGGCGTAACCGCCGTTCTGGAACACGCCAATGCTCCGGCTTGCCACCGCGCACATGTTGTCCTCTTCGGACAGGCACTGGTCGCATTGCCCGCATCCCACCCAGGGGAACACGATCCGCACGTCCCCGCGCGCTACGCCCGTCGCCTCCGGCCCGAGCTTCACCACCCGGCCCACGATCTCGTGCCCCATCGCCAGTGGCAGCCGTAGTCCCCGGTCCGCCAGGGAAAGCCGCTTGCCGCCGCCCATGTCGTACCAGCCCTCCCAGATGTGCAGATCACTGTGGCACACCCCGCAATGGGTCACCTCGAGCAGGACCTCCGTGCCTTTCGGCTCCGGTGTCGACATTTCGAGTTCCTGCAGGTCCTTCCCACTCTCGACAACTGCCCAGGCGCGCATGAATTCCCCCTCTGTTGTTGGTTAGGTGCCGCCGGGTTCAGCATCCGGAGCGGCGCATCGTTCCTTATCGCCAGCATGACTTCAACCGCTCAGGCATAGAAGGGGGGTGTCGAAAACCTGGGGCGTTACGCTGCGAGCTGGATTGCCTGATGGCCAAAGCGTCTGTCCAGCACCGCGGCCTTGCAGCGGAGCCGGCGCACCTGCACCTCGACCTACACGCGGCGACCTTGTCGGGGCAGGTTCGCCAGCCGGCAAGGATAGCTGCTGTGCCGCCGCGATGATGGGTGGCCGCAGCTGGGGCAGAAAGGGGCCGTGATACGGGACCGACACGGGAGGGTGAGGCAATCAGGGGTGGGCAGTACCTGATCAATCATGAGGTCGGCAGGCACGAGGGGCAGAAGGCACTTGTACACGGGACAGCACAAACTCCGAGGTGTTCAGGATATGTGCCCACGCGAACCCGCTTCTGCCACGGGCTGCACCGAAGCTGCGGATGAGCCTAGGCGCACCCCCCTACGGCCCTGGCAAACGGCAGCTTCTAGCCCAGGCTGTGAACAAGCGCCGAAGCGGGACCTCTTCGAAAGCGGATGCAACTTACTGACTTACGAAGAAAAGTAGCGGGCAGGCAAAGTTCCGATCTGCGCCGCCCCGAACCCCACCCTTGCGCCATTTTTCTACGTCAGTTCAATGTGGCAGACCCAACTTCAGCAGGGTCCCGGTCAGCCGCTTACACACTCTCGTGCGGCGATCGCACGCAACGAACATAGGGGGAGACTAGATGTCCATATATCCGGGCCTCGGCCGGCGTGCACTGCTTGCCGGGACGGCAGCTTCGGGAGTGGTCGTGGGCAGGCCTCGCGCCAGCCGCGCGCAAACACGCCCTATCCGGATCGGCGTGCTGACCGATCTGTCCGGGCCCTACAGCGATACTGGCGGACCCACCAGCGTCGCGTCGGCGCGGCAGGCCGTCGAGGACTTCGGGGCAGGGCACGGGCTGGCCGTGGAGGTCATTGCAGCGGACCATCGGCAGAAGCCCGATGTTGCAGTGTCCATCGTACGTGAGTGGTTCGACCGTGGCGATGTGGATGCAGTGGCTGATGTCAACAACAGTGCTATCGCCTTTGCTGTCACCGAGCTGGCACAGGCGATGGATAAGGTACAGCTTAACACGGGAGCGTTCTCGGCCGACATAGCCGGGGTGCGCTGCAGCCCCAACTTGGTGCATTGGGGCTCGGACTCCTGGCAGATCGCCAAGACCATGGCGACCGCACAAGCGGCGACCGGCAAAAACAAGTGGTTCATCATGGCGGCCGACTACGCGTTCGGCGCGGCCATGCAGCGCGACCTCACGACCTTCGTTGCCAGCACCGGCGGGACACTGGCTGGGGCGGTCAAATACCCCTTTCCAGGCACGACCGACTTCTCGTCCTACTTGCTTCAGGCGCAGGCCTCCGGGGCCAACGTGCTTGCCCTTGCCAACGCGGCGGCCGACTTCGTCAACTCGGTGAAGCAGAGCCAGGAGTTTGGCCTGCTGGCCCAGGGGATCACGCTGGTGGGCCTGGTGGTGTTCATCACGGACATCCACGCGCTTGGCCTACCGGTCGCGCAGGGCTTGCGGCTGACAGAGGGGTTCTACTGGGATTTGAACGACCGAACACGCGCTTTCGCCAAGCGGCTCAGCGCCAAGTCGCCGACCAATGTTCCGAATTCGGAGCACGCCTGCACCTATGCCGCGGTGCTGCACTACCTGAAGGCTGCGGCGTCGCTGGGTAACCCGGCAGGCAAGACCTCCGGCCGCGCAGTGGTGGAGGCGATGAAGCGGATACCAACAGACGACGATTGTTTCGGGCCGGGCCAAGTGCGGGCGGATGGGCAGCACATGCACCCGGCTTTCCTGTTTGAGGTCAAGCGGCCGACGGAAAGCACCGGGCCATGGGATTTGTACAAGGTGATGCAGACGCTGCCGCCTGAGCAGGTTTGGCGTCCGCTTGCGGAGGGCGGATGCAAGATGGTGAGTGCGGGCTGAGGCACGACAAGGCAGACCATGTCACTCAATGGAACATAGACCCACTTTGTGCGACATAGACAAGGTGACTGGTTAGGTGACAACCTAAGTAGGCTGTGGGGCGCTTTGCCCCATTGTCACGCAACCGGTCGTATAAGTGACTGACCTGGCCAACAAGCCTACCACTCGACCCGGCTGCGCCCGTCATGTAGGTCTGTGACATCTAAAGGAGGCGTGGCATGGAGCATTACCGGGTCTCGATTTCTGCCCATGGCAGGATGGTTCTCCCTGCCGGCTTGCGCCAGCAACTCCACGTCGAGGGCGGTGGGCTGCTCGTGATCCGCGAGGACGAAGGCCGCCTGGTGCTGGAAAGCGTGGACGACGCGGTCCGCCGCGCCCAGGCCCTGGTGCGGCGCTATGCCCCAGCAGCGCAGGGCGTCACGGACGAGCTGCTGGCCGAGCGCCAAGCCGACGCCGCCCGTGAGTAGCTCTGCCACAGCCGGTCCCGTGGTGCTCGACGCCTCGGCCGTGCTCGCGCTGCTGTTCGAGGAGACAGGCGCCGAGGTGGTGCGCGCGCAACTTCGGACCGGCGTGATCGGGGCGGCCAACCTGGCCGAGGTGCTCGCCAAGCTGTCCGATCACGGGCTGCCGGCACTGGAGGCCGTCCGGGCTGTGGCCATCCTCGGTCTGGAGGTCGCGCCTATGACGGAGGCCCAGGCCCAGCGCTCGGCCGAGTTGCGTCCTCTCACCCGCAGTGCCGGGCTGTCTCTTGGCGACCGTGCCTGCCTGGCGCTCGCGGCCGAGCTGGGCGCGCCGGCGGTGACCGCCGACCGCAGCTGGGACACGGTGGCCGGGCCAGCAGGCGTCAGCGTCCAGGTGATCCGGTGAGGGCGCGCCCGTGCTGATCGGCTACATGCGCGTGAGCAAGGCGGACGGCAGCCAGGTGTTCGACCTGCAACGCGACGCCCTGCTCGGCGCCGGGGTGGACGAGGGGCACCTCTATGAGGACCAAGCCTCCGGCAAGCGCGACGACCGGCCGAGGCTGGAGGCGTGCCTGAAGGCGCTGCGCAAGGATGACACCCTGGTCGCCTGGAAGCTGGACCGGCTCGGCCGCGACCTGCGCCACTTGGTCAACCTCGTCCACGACCTGACCGGGCGCGGCGTGGGCCTCAAGATACTGGCTGGCCAGGGCGCCAACCTGGACACCACCACCGCGAACGGCCGCCTGGTTTTCGGCATCTTCGCGGCGCTGGCGGAGTTCGAGCGCGAGCTGATCGTCGAGCGCACCCGCGCGGGCCTGGCCTCGGCCCGCGCCCGGGGCCGCAACGGCGGG
>CAXTDP010000059.1:0-14599 GCA_964242295.1 uncultured Acetobacteraceae bacterium
GGGTGGACTTGCCGCTCCCGGACTCGCCGATGACCGCGAAGATCTCCGGCCGCCCCGCCTCCAGCCGGAAGCTGACATCCTGCACGGCGACGACTTGCCGCCGTGAAAACGTCCCGCTCTTGAAGGTCCGGCCAACGCCGCGGACCTCGAGCAGCGCCGGGTTCATGCTGCTTTCGCCAGCCGCCCGGCCGCATGGCAGGCGACCCGGTGCCCAGGCGCCAAAATCTCGAGCGGCGGGGCGACCTCGCGGCAGACCGGCATTGCCAGTGGGCAGCGCGGGTTGAAGCGGCATCCCGCGGGTGGATCGGCCAGGTTCGGCGGGCGGCCCGGCAACCCGTGCCTGGCCGTGTCATCGCCGATGCGCGGCAGGCTGGCGATCAGGTGCGCGGTATACGGGTGCAGCGGCGCGCGGAACACATCCCGTGTCGCGCCCTCTTCCACCAAACGGCCCGCATAGACGATCCCGAGCCGGTCCGTCAGGTGCGCGTGCACCGCCATGTCGTGCGTCACGAACAGCATGGACGACCCCATCTCCCGCTGGATACGGCGCAGCAGGTCGAGCACGTCCTTCTGCACGATCACGTCCAGCGCGGTGGTCGGCTCGTCGGCAATGATGAACCGCGGCCGGCACACCGTGGCGAGCGCGATCGTGACGCGCTGGCGCATGCCGCCGGACAGCTCGTGCGGGAAGGCATCGAGGATCGCGGGCTGCAGGTGCAGGTGGGCCAGATGCGCCTCAAGGCGCTCGCGGAACTCGGCCCGCGAGCCGTCCATGTGCGGCCGGGCAAAATCGTCGAACGACCGGCGGATGCGCCGGACCGGGTTCAGCACGCTCATCGAGCCTTGCATGATATAGGACAGGTCGCGCCAGCGTATGCCGGCAAGCCGGTTCGGCGACATCGCATACAGGTCCTCCGGCCCGGCGCCGAAATCATACGTGACCTGGCCGCCGACCACGGCGAGCGGCGGGCGGATTGCCCGCGCGAGCGTCTTGATCAGGCTCGACTTGCCGGAACTCGACTCCCCCGCGATGCCATAAATCTCGTCCTGCCCCACCTCCAGGGTCACGTCGTCCACGGCGCGGACCTCGCGCGTCACCCCGAAGGCTTGCACGCGATAATAGGCGCTGAGGTTCCGCGCCGAGAGGACCGGACCCGTGGTCATCCCCCGATGCCCAGCCGCGCCAGCCGGCTGCGCGGGTCAATGTATTCGTTCATCGAGATCGCCAGCAGGAACAGCCCGACGAACAGCATCACCACCGCGATGACCGGAAAGGCGATCCACCACCAGATGCCGGCGACCAGGGCGGTGTGCTGGTTCGCCCAATAGATCATGCCGCCGATGGTCGGCGTGTTGACGTCGGTGAAGCCGAGCACCGAAAGCGTCACCTCGAGCCCGATAGACCAGTTGATGTTGTTCATCGTGGTCGAGAACAGCACCGGCATCACGTAGGGCAGATGCTCGCGCAGCACGATCTGCCCTGCGGTCATGCCGGAAAACACGGATTGAGCCGTGAACTCCCGCGTCTTCAGGCTGACCGCGAGCGAGCGGATCAGCCGCGCGTCGTAGGCCCAGCCGAGGCAGGCCGTCACCAGCGCGAGCAGGCCCCACGTCATGCGGTCCCGCATGACGAAGTAGAACAGCACCAGGATCGGAAAAAGCGGCAGCACGATGAATGTATCGTTGACCGACATCAGCAGCCGGTCCGCCGCGCCACCCAGGTAACCCGCGAACAACCCGACCGCGAGCGCTATCACCCGGCTGATCACCGCGACCGTCACCCCGAACAGCAACGTGTTGCGGAGCGCGACCGAGAGCTGCCAGAACACGTCCTGGCCGCGCGACGTCGTGCCCAGCCAGTGATCCGCAGCGGGCGGCATGTCCGGCGCCACCACATAAACGTCGAGCGGCGGATACGGCGAAAACAGCGAAACGGCGGAGATCGCCAGCACCGCGAGGACCAGGCCGCTGCCGGCGGCGAACTCCCAGTTGGTGCGGATCAGCTCCCGGACCGTGCGAAGCACCGCTCAGTGCCCCCGCACCCGCGGATCGAGCAACGGGTGCAGCAGGTCCACCAGCAGCACCGCAAGCGAGACGGCGACGATGGAGGCGGTGGTCACCCCGATCACCAGGCTGTAGTCGCCGGCGTGCACCGCCGCGACCAGCAAGGAGCCGACACCAGGATAGCCAAACACCTGCTCGGTGATGATGGCGCCGTTGAAGATGGCGCCAAGCGACATCGCCAACCCGGTGACCTGCGGCGCGATCGCGTTGCGCATCACATACGAGCGCAGGATGGTTGACCGCCGCACCCCGGCCAACTCGGCATAAAGCGTATAGTCCTCGTTGACCACGTTCGATACCAGCGAGCGCATGCCCATGAACCAGCCGCCCATGCCCACCAGCACCAGGGACAAGGTAGGCAGGATCCCGTGCCTGACGACGGAGGCTGCGAAGCCCAGCGTGAGCGCCGGCTGCATGCCCTGGTCGTAGGCGTCGCTGATCGGCAGCACCGGCCAGAGATACCCGAACACGACGAGCAGGACGAAGGCGACGATATAATACGGGATGGGATGCACAGCCATCGTCAGGATGCCCGCAAGCTTCAGCCCACGGCTGTTGCGGTAATAGCCTGCAAGCCCGCCGAGCAAGTTGCCCAGCACCCAGGACAGTGCGGTGGACACGAACAGCAGCCCCGCCGTCCAGGGTAGCGCCCGCCCGACCAGGACCGTGACGGGCGTCGGGAACGCCGACAGGGATGGGCCGAAATCGCCAACCGCGACCCGGCGCCAGAAGTTCACGTATTGATCGAAGCCGTTGCCACCGGTGCCATAAAGCTCGCGCAGCGCGGTGCGCATCGTCGCGATCGCCTCCGGGCTTGTGCTGCCGAAGGAGGTTGCCGCGGAGATGGTCTGTTCCACCGGGTCAATCGGCGTGGAATGGGTGATGGCATAGGTCACGTTCATGCCGATGAACACCACGACCGCGAACTGGACGAGCCTCTTCAGCAGGTAGGTGCCATACGAGCGTGTCCGTCCGCTTGGCGCCGGGCCAGGCTCCGCGAGCAGCGGGGCCTGCTCGGCGGGCAGGCTTGCGCTCACGGCCTCAAGCCTGCCGTTGTTTCAGCTTTATCATCATTGATCGCGAATTGCCCCAGTTCGGCACTGGGTCGGTATAGGGGTTGTCGGCGGTCGGATACCCCGTCCAATACGTCTCATCCATGGCCGTGAACACGTTGTAGGCCATGAGCGGGATGGTCGGCATTTCCCGCACGGCGAGCTTCACGTAGTCGCGGCCATATTCGACGACTTTCGGGTCATCGAAGCCGATGCGGCGAATTTTCTCGATGATCGTGTCCAGCTCGGGACTGGCCCAGCGCTGGTAGTTGCGGGGCGCCTGCGGCTTGCCGGGCGCGGCAACGTAGTTCGAATGCCAACTGTCGAGGAAATACGCCAGGTCGGGATGGCCGCCATAGGACTCGACGCTCCAGGCGATCAGCGTCTCGAAATCACCCGCATTGCGCCGGTCAAGCATGGCCGCGCCCTGCGCGACCTCGGTCCGGGCTTCGATGCCGAACTGCCGCCAGTTCTGCGCGATCATGGTCCCGGCGCGCGTCATCACCGGGCGGCTCTCGCCCTCCACCACGACGCGGATGACGAAGGGCTTGCCGTCCGGCATATACCAAGTGCTGCCGCGCTTGCTGAAGCCTGCCCGTTCCAGCAGGTCCGTCGCAGCCTGCGCGTCCGGCTTCCACCAGCCATGGCCAAAGGCCCGGGTGATCTGCGCCAGGTCGGTCGGCACGCCCGGGTTCGACGGCCGCACCAGGTCCGCGATCTGCTTGCCGATCGTGGGATCGTAGGGGCGGATCGTCCGCTTGCCGGTGTCCACCTCGTAGGCCGCAAGCCACTCCTGCATCGGCGCGTGATAATCCTGCGGATGCGTTCCGGTCGGCGGGATTCCGATGGCGGAGATTGTCGCGGCACCCCGGTATGCGGCCATTGACACCGCCTTGATGTCGATCAACAGCGCCAACGCCCAGCGGACGTTTCGGTCAGCAAACATCGGATTTTGCAGGTTGAAAATCAGTGCAGGCAGCGTCGGATCGGGGTGCGCGTAGGGAAATTTCGGGAACCAGGTGACGAGCGACTTGGACTGCCGCGCCAGCGTGAACATCCCCTCCGGCGCGACGTCATGGATGACGTCGAGATCGTGATTGAGCTGGGCGATCACCCGCTTGTCCGGCGGCCCCGGGTCCACGTAGCTGACATAGCGGGGAATGGGCTGGCCGAGCCGGCCCAGCGAGGTGCGCTGCCAGTCGTCACGAAGCTGCCAGGTGAAGCGCTTGCCCTCCGGATCGTAGCTGTGGAGCACATAGGCGCCCAGCGACACCGGCTTGTTGAAGTCGAAGCGGACGGGGTCCGCCGCCTTCTCGAACACATGCTTGGGCATGATCCAGACGGCGTTGAAGCGCACGGTGAACAGCGCGTGGAAGCGCGAGTTCACCGCCTTGAGCTTGAAGTGGACCGTATGCGGATCGGGTGCGGTCACCTCGGCGACGTTCTGCGCCAGCAACCCGCCCCAGCGCATTGAGGTGTTCCTGACCTGGGTCTGCACCGTATAGACGACGTCGTCGGCCGTGAACTCGACCCCGTCGCTCCAGAACAGGCCGGGCCGCAGCTTCGCCGTCATCTCGGTGAAGTCCGCGTTGTAGATGGGCGGCTCGGCAGCCAGCGAATTTTCCCAGGTCGTGCCGTTCAGCCCATGCTCCGGATCGAGATACCAGAGCGTATCCATCGCAAGCTGCTGCAGGCCGGTATACTGGCCGCCTGCATTGATGGTCCAAATGTTGAACCAGCCGGGGTTGCGGATGGTGCCTTCCGGGTTCTCCAGGATCAGCGTCTCGCGCCGCGGCGGCAGGCCGGTCGGATCGCTCCCGGACGTGGTCTGGGCCTGAGACCGCCCGGCTGCCAGGGCGACGGGCGTGGCGAGCAGCAACCTGCGGCGGATGTCCATTGATCCTCCCCCTCCGCCCCATCTGCGTGGGACCGTTTCGTGACTATGCTAGGCGCGGCTCCCGCGCACCGTCAACAGGATGCCGGGTAAGTATCCGGAATACGGGTATGCTGCATCGCGTCTCAGCGCTGCAGGTGCAGCCGCATCACGATGTCCTGGTCATGGTTGCCGAACCCCCGCCCGAAGATGTTGACCCCGCCTGGATGCGCCGCGCCCTCCTCAATCCCGATCCGCAGCTTGATCGAGTGATGCCGCGGCAACTCGAGCTGTTCCAGGGTCACCTGCGAGACCTTCACCCCATCTACGAACGTCCCGCGCGCCGAAACGTGCCAGTTGGTCAGCCTGCCATATTGCGAACCGCCCAGCTTCCACCAGCGCGGGGTGTAGGTCCCGCGCGCGTCGCCGAAGTCACCCGGCGAAGTCCAAGTGCCGATTTTGGCGCCGTTCACCCAGACGCTGATGTCGGACGGCCAGTCCACGTTGGTCCCGGGCACTTCCGACGACAATTCCATGCTGAACTCGATGGCGCCGACCCCGGCGTTCAAGATTTTGGCATTGTTCGGGAACTTATACTCGACGAAGCCGCGCCAGAACCAGACCAGCGCAGCCCGCATGCGGTCGGGGTCGAGCAGGTGATCAGGAATATCCAGCAGGCCGATGACCCGCTCGGTCGAGCACAGGCCGCAGGGCGCACTCACGCTGCAACTGGTGTAGAGGCCGATCGGCATGGAAACCTCGACGGCGTCGCGGGCGGGCTTGGCCTTGGGCGAGTCCAGCCGGAGGACGATCTCGTCGAACGGCACGCGGCAGATCTTCTGCTGACCCTTGCTGGCCTTTACGGTCTGCACCTCGATCAGCCCGGCGCCTTCGAGCACCTGGATGTTCGCCGCAACCGTGGACTGGGGCAGGTTCAACGCGGCGCAGACCTCGTTGACGTTCATGGATCCACCCCTGCGAATGCATTGGAGGATTTGTACGCGTAACGCCGATGCTAGGCTGCGCACCATCTCGACTTCTTCGTCGGGGATCACGGTAAGGACGGAACGGCTGAAACCCGAACTCATTCCGTGGCAATCATCCTGGTCCCTTTATTGGATCATACCCGGATTTCCGGTCTTGTCGATGGTCTTACCAGGCAAAGTCTTTACCGGAGTCCAGGGTGGCTACGTGTGGGTCACCTAATTGTCTGATTATGAAGCCTCCTTGGCAGCGTCTGCGATAAGGCGTGCTTTGGTTATGTCGCATGGTCCTGCGCGTCCGTGCGGCGCCGGGTTGGCGAGTCTGGGCTTCGCCTTCAGGTGCTCAGCGACGAGCTGGTTTGGCGTCCTGCCGTTCAGCACGCGCTGGCGCCGGGCGTTGTAGGCTGTGTTGAAGCCGCGCAGCAGGTGTTCGAGGGCACGGTGCGAGGTGATGTTGATGCCGAGCGCCTCGCTGCTGATCCGGCTGTTGAAGCGCTCGACCCTGCCGTTGGTCTGGGGCGTGCGCGGGGGGCGAGTATGCCGGTACTGCGCGCCCAGGCCGGCGCAGGCTTTGGCGAAGGCTGGCGTGAAGCAGCCGCCGTTGTCGGTCAGCACATGGGTGATCCGGAAGGGAAACGCGGCCGTGGCGTCGTGCAGGAGGGCGATGGCGCGCTCTTTTTCGGTTGCCCTCCAGGCCAGGTTGTGCGGGCGTGCGGAGCGGTCGCGGCAGTCCGCGGCACCACGCTTGCGCTACTTGCGCACGGTTTCGGCACTGATGCCGTAGCGCTTGGCGACGATGCCGCTGGGTTCGGTCGAGCGGGCGATCTCGGTGCGGGTGGCAGGGGTGGTGCGGGCATTCGAGTGGATGTGCAGCATGGGTCACCCCTGTCCTGATACGGCCGGCGGACGCTCGAACCGGTCAGCATACCGGGCAACAGCCAATCCGACCGGGTCCCAACAATGTTCCTCGGCCTGACAGCCCAGGAGCGCCTGGGGGTGAAATTCCCTTGGGCGACTCGCCAGGTGTTCATACGCACCCGCGGCAAGGTGCATTACCTCTGGCGCGCCGTCGACCAGCATGGGGTCTTGCTCGACATCCCCGTCCAGAGCCTGCGCAATGCCAAAGCCGCAAAGCGGTCGTTTCGCAACCTGCTCAAGGGTTTGCAATACACGCCCCGCGTGCTCGTGACCGACAAGCTCAGGAGCTACGCCGCGGCGAAGCGGGAGATCCTGCCCGGCGTCGAGCACCGGCAAAGCCGTTACTCGAACAACCGGACCCTTCAGCCCGCTTCGCGGGCTGTCCCTCGGGGGGAACGCTTCGCGATGGTGTCGCACCAACCAACACAGCGACGAGAACGGCAGATGCAGCGGTTCAAGTCAGCCCGGCACGCGCAACGCTTCCTGTGCGTCCACAGCCGCATCCACAACCACCAGCTCCGCCGCCGCCTGACCGCCGACCACCACCGCGCCGCACGCGACATTGCCTTCCGCACCTGGCGCGAGGTGGCCGGCGTCGCGTCCGCAGCGTGAGGCCCTGAGATCAGCCATAAGCCCTTGGCGTCGTTTTAACCATCAACTTGACAACGCCCCTCCATCTCGACCACGCGGATGCGCTGCGCTGTGCCCTGATCCTTCTCGTCCGGAGCGTTCATGCTGCCGCTGATGCCAATCTGCACGATACGGCGTGTTCAAGCTTGCCTTCCTTAATCGCCCAGCTGACCGGCGTGCCATGCGTGTAGCGGCAATCGCCGAAACAACGGTCGGTTGTGTCGGTGTGTGCGTCGATATGAATCATCCCCAACGGGGCATCGCCCGCCAAGCCGCGCAGGATGGGCAATGACACCAAATGACCACCCTTGGCCGAGAGCGGAACAATCCCTGCCTTGCGCAGCGCCGTGTAGAACGTCTCGATCCGCACCAACGTCTCCGCCTGGTCGGCCGGATTGACAGCGTTGTCGCCCAGATCGGCGCAGGCTGCCGGGCGATACGGCCCACACATGATGAACCTGCCGCATCACCGTCGCCTGGTCGCGCAGTTGGCGCGGGCCATGGCGTGCGCCGGGGCGGTTGGTCGTGCTGCCGTCCCACGGCACGCCGACCAGGCCGATCTCCACCCGCCCGCGCGACTCTTCCAGCGGCGCATGCGGCAGGCGCATGACGGTCGCGATCCCGGCGAAGCGCGGCAGAACGGTCCCAAGAGCCGGCTGAAATGCGCGCTGTCCCTGATCTGCCATCGGCATGGCCTCCTCCGCAGTCTGACGGTCTCAGTGTCTATCCGGGATCACATCTTTGTCTGGCATAGCTTTCACAGCATGAAGCGGATGGGGGCCAGGCGCAGGAACGCCAGCGCCTTGCGGTTCAGGCACTCCCAGTCCTTGGCCAGCCGGCGGCAGCGGTTCAGCCAAGCTATCGTATGCTCAACGATCCAGCGTTTCGGCACGACGGCAAAGCCCTTTGCGGCATCCGAGCGCTTGACGATCTCCACCTCGACCTGGCGCATGACCCGGGTCAGCCCGGCCTGGAACTGCGGCCCCTGGTAGCCGCCATCGGCATACAGCTTGCTCAGGAACGGGTGCAGGCCGAACAGGGTCGCCATCAGCAGCACGCCACCATCCCGGCTTTCGCGAAGCGAAGCCGCTTCGCTGTCGCCCGAGGGGTCCTGGATGTCGGCCGCGTGCACGATGGCGTGCAGCAGCAGTCCTTGGGTGTCTACAAGGACGTGGCGTTTCTTGCCCTTGATCTTCTTGCCCGCGTCATAGCCAGGCGGATCAATGCAGGGCCCCCTTTTTCGGCGCTCTTGACGTTCTGGCTGTCAATGATGCCGGCGGTCGGGCCAGCCTCACGCCCGGCCAGCTCGCGGCATTGCACGTAAAGCGCATGGTGGATGCGCTCCAAGGTGCCGTCCCAGTCCCAGCGGCAGAGATACTCATGCACGGTGCTGCGCGGGGCCAGGTCCTTGGGCAGCGCCGCCCACTGGCAGCCGGTGCTCAGGATATGCATCGGGCCGTTGACCACCTCGCGCACGTCAACCGTACGCTTGTTGCCACCGCGCTTGGCGGGCGGGATCAAAGGCTCGACCAGAGCCCACTCGGCATCGGTCAGGTCACTCGGGTAGCGCAGCTTGCTGCGGTCGTAGCAGGCACGGTTCTCAACAGTCCACATCACAAAGCCTCGGCCAGATCGGATCAAAGCCGATCAAACCATAGCTAACTACAAAGGCTCAGGATGTTCTTGGACAGACACTTAGTATGACTTGGGCAGTCCCAGCACCCGCTCCGCCAAGTATGACAGCACCAGCTCCTCGCTGATCGGCGCGATGCGCGTCAGGATGCTTTCGCGGAACAGCCGCTCCACCTGGTATTCCTGCGCATATCCCATGCCGCCATGCGTCATCACCGCCCGCGTCGCCGTTTGGAACGCGGCGCGACCGGCCAGCAGCTTGGCGGCGTTTGCCTCGGCGCCGCAGGACTTGCCGGCGTCGTACAGCCACCCCGCTCGCAGCACCATCCAAAAGGCGGACTCCAGCAGCGCCCAGCACTCGGCCAAGGGGTGCTGGATGCCCTGATTCTGCCCGATTGGCCGGCCGAACACGACGCGGTCCTTGGCGTATTGGGTGGCCCGGCGTAGCGCGTCGCGGCCGACGCCGATCGCTTCGCTCGCCACCAGCACGCGCTCGGGGTTCAGGCTGTCTAGGATATACTTGAACCCCTTACCTTCCTCCCCGACCCGGTCCTCATCGGGCACGAACAGGTCGTCAATGAACACCGCATTCGAGTCCACGGCGTTGCGCCCCATCTTGCGGATGCGCCGAACCTCGATCTTGCTGCGGTCGAGGTCGGTGTAGAATAGGGTCATGCCGTCCGTCGGGCGCTTGCACTCCGCCTTGGGCGTCGTGCGCGTCAGCAGCAGGATCTTGTCCGCGACCTGGCCGGTGGAGGTCCACATCTTGCGCCCGTTCACCCGGTAGCCGCTGTTGGTGCGGGCGGCGAAGGTCGAAAGGCTCGTGGTGTCCAGCCCGGCATCCGGCTCGGTCACGCCGAAGCACGCCTTCTGCTTGCCCTCGATCAGCGGCTTCAGCCAGCGCTCCTTCTGCTCCGGCGTGCCGTGGACCACGATGGAGTGCGGGCCGAACATGTTGATGTGGATGGCGGACGCCGCCGAGTAGCCGCCGCCGCTCGACGTCACCGCCTGCATCATCACGGCCGCCTCGGTCACACCCAGCCCGGCGCCGCCCAGCTCCTCCGGCATGGTCATGCCGAGCCAGCCGCCATCGGCCATCGCGCGGTAGTATTCCTCAGGGAACCTGGCGTTCTCGTCGCACTCGGTCCAGTAGGCGTCGTCGAAGCCGGCGCAGACCCGGCGCACGCCCTCGTCTATCGCGACCTGCTGCTCCGTGAGTTCGAAGTCCATCGTGTCCCCCGCCGCCGGTGCGCCCCGGCTTGATAGTTAGCTTACGTAATATATGCTTCCGTTTCAGGTCGCAACCGCACGGCGCGCGAACCCGATGGACTGCCTAATCAGCAAAAGAAGCTGATCTACATGGGAGGCTGACGCCATCCGTCGCCTGACCCGGCCTGTCCGCCAGCGGCTAGGGGCATGGCTCACGTTGACGGTGCCCACACAGCAAAGGCGGGCCGCCGCGGTCCCGCGTCAAAGCCGCGCCCGAATCTCCCGCCAAGCATCGGCCAGGGCAGGCTGGAAGGCCGGGTCGGCGACTGCGGCCAGCGCCTCGGCCCGGCCGTGCACGCACAGGCCGCGCAGGTCCGACGCGCCGTGCTCCGTCACCACCACGTCCACGTCGCCGCGGGGCAGCGATGCGATCCCATCGTCCAGCCGCGGCACGATGCGGGACCGCGCCCGGCCCGCATGGGTGGACGGCAGCGCCACGATGCTGAGGCCACCCGGCGACTGCCGTGCTCCGCGGGCGAAGTCGCCGGCGCCGCCCAGGCCGCTGACGGCCCGCCCGTCCGCAACCTCCAGGTTGGCCTGGCCGAACAGGTCCACGCTGAGCGCGGAGTTCACGGCGTGCAACCGCGGCAGCGCAGCCAGCCGGCAGGCGTCGTGCGTCACCTCGCACCCTGCCACCACCGGTCCTGCCCGGCTCTGCAGCCGCCGGTAAAGCGCGGCGGAGCCGACCCAAACGCAACTCGTATGCTCGGCGTCCGGATCGAGCGCACCCGCGTCCCACAAGTCGAGTGCGCTGTCGGCCAGCATCCCGGAGTGCAGCCGCAGCCCGCGCCGGTCGTGCAGCAGCGTCATCAGCGCATCCGGCACCTTGCCCAGCCCGACCTGCAGGGTGCAGCCGTCGCCGATGAACCCGGCGATATGCCCGGCGATGGCCGTGGCCGTCCGGGCCGGCGCGCCCACCTGGTAGCCGCGCGGCGCGAACTCCACCTCCGCCACCCCGTCGAACCGCGCGTACTCCAGCGACGGCGCCCCTGGCATGGCCGGCAGCAGCGGGTTCACGAGCGCCAGCGTGCGCCGGCTCCGTGCCTGGACCAGCGGCGTGAACTCCACCGCCGGGCCTAGGGAACACCGGCCTGCCCGGTCCGGCGGCGACACGTGGACGACGCAGGCGTCAGGCGTCACCCGTTCCCGCACATGCCGCACGAAGCCCGAGTATGACAGCGGCAGATGTCGGAACCGGCCCGCCGCCTGCGTCGCCTGCCACGCGGGCTGCATGAACAGCCCGGTGACGATGGCAGATGGGTGGAGGGCATCCATCGCCATGCCGTTGATGCCGGGCACCAGGCTGGTCAGGATGCGTGCGCCCCGGGTCCGCTCGGGGTCGGCGGCCCACAGGTCCAGCAGCGGCGTTGGCTCCCCGGCGGACCCTGGGATGTAGATCACCCCACCGCCGGCCAACTCGTCGGCCATCTGAGGCACCGTGAGGGTCCGGGGCATCGGGTCAGCCCGCGAAGGCGGCGTGCCGGGCCAGCAGGCGCTGGGCCTGCTGCAAGTGCGGCATGTCCAGCATGCTGCCATCCAGCCCGACCGCGCCCGCGTCCGGCGCCGCCTCGAACGCCGCGACGACCCGGCGGGCATGGGCCACCGCCGCCTCGGACGGCATGAAGGCGGCGTTGATCGGCTCGACCTGGTCGGGATGGATGGCGATGCGGCCGGTAAACCCTTCTGCGGCCGCGGCGGCGCACGACGTTCGCAGCCCCGGTGCGTCGCGGAAATCGGCATACAGCGTTTCCACCGGCTCCACCCCTGCCGCCCGCGCCGCCATCAGGCACAGGGAACGCACCATGCGGTAGGTGAAGGCCCAACCGCCCCCCGCGTCCTGGTTGGTGCTGGCGCCCAGCGCGGTGCTGAGGTCCTCGGCGCCCCAGGTCAGTCCATACAGCCGCGGCAGCTCCGTTTCGGCATAGGCGCCCAGGGCGAAGGGCGCGCGGGCGGTCTCGGTCGCCACCGGCAGGATGCGTATGGCCCGGCGCACCCCGTCCCGGCGTTCCAGCACGTCCAGGCAGTGGCTCAGGCGCAGCACGTCCGCCGGGCCGTCCACCTTGGGGACCATGATCCCGTCCGGCGCGGCGCGCACGACGGCGGCCAGGTCGTCCAGCCCGCCCGCGTCCAGCGGGTTGATGCGGACCCACAGCTCCGGCGCACGTTCTCCGGCGCGGGCGGCCAGCGCCTCCACCACCATCTCCTGCGCCAGCGGCTTGCGGGCTGGGGCGACGGCATCCTCCAGGTCCAGGATGAGCGCGTCCGCCCCGGAGGCCAGGCCGCGCACCAGCTTGCGCTCGCTGTCGCCGGGCACGAACAGGAAGGAGCGCAGCGTCATGCCTGCGGCCGCCGGAGCTGCAATCCCGACCGCTTGCAGTGCGCGACCAGCTCGCCGCGCTGGTTGTAGGCGCGGTGCAGGAACGTGACGATCCCCGCATTGGGCCGGGACTTCGACGCCCGCAGCTCGACCACCTCCGTCTCGATCCGCAGCGTGTCGCCGTGGAACACCGGCTTGGGGAAGCGCACCTCGTCCCAGCCCAGGTTGGCGACGGCGGTGCCGAGCGTGGTGTCGCCGACCGAGATGCCGACCATCAGCCCCAGCGTGAAGGCGCTGTTGACCAGGCGCTGGCCGTACTCGGTTTCGGTGCGGCAGTATTCCTCGTCCAGGTGCAGCAGCGCCGGATTGTGCGTCATGCAACTGAACCAGACGTTGTCCGCCTCGGTGATGGTCCGGCGGATCGGATGATGGAACATCTGGCCGACTTGCAGTTCCTCGAAGTAGAGTCCCGCCACGCGCATTCCTCCCGTTTTCCGCGATGATAATTCGCTTGCACATCGTAAGCTAGCTGTTTAGCTCTTGGGAAAACCGGAACAAACCGGCATGGGGGAGGAGGGGGACTGTGGACATTCTCGCCACGTCGCCACGACCGGACGCCGCATTCGCTGGCGACGAAGACGCGCTGTTCGCCTGGGTCGCCGAGGTGTGCAGCGGCCCCGTGCAGCGTGTCAGCCAGGCGTCCGGTGGCAACCGTTGCCGATCCTGGGCCATTGACGTCGCTGCGCCGGACGGCACCGCCGAGGTGTTCCTCCGCTACGCCCCACCTCGCCCGCCAAGTGCCGAACCCTACACCGTCCATCGCGAGGCGCAGGTGTATCGCGCCATTGCCGGCGCCGGGCTGCTGGCGCCACGGCTGATCGCCGAGCATCCCCGCCTGCAAGCGGTGCTGACCAGCCGCGCCCCGGGGATTGCCGAGTTCCGCCGCCTGCACGACGCCGCGGAGAAGCAGGCCATCGCCTGCGAGCTGATGGACACCCTGGCCCGGCTGCACCGGATTCCAACTGCTGACGTCATCCTCGACGGCGGCGGGCAGGGGATGCGGATCGCCGACCATGTGCGGGCCGAGCTGGGCATCTGGCAGGCGATGTATGCGGAAACCGGGCGCACGGACCCGTTGCTGGACCTGGCCTTCCGTTGGCTGGCCGAGAACATGCCCGATCCGGACGGCGCGGTAGTGCTGGCGCATGGCGACGCCGGGCCGGGCAACTTCCTGTTCGAGCATGGGCGCATGACGGCGCTGATTGATTGGGAGCTGGCGCACCTGGGCGATCCGATGGAGGACCTGGCCTGGTTCTCCATGCGCTGCGTGATGGAACCGGTGCCGGATTTTTCCGAATGCCTGCGCGAATACGAGCGCCGTGGCGGTGCGCCGGTGGACCGTGCCCGCATCCTGTATCACCGGGCCTTCGTGTCCACCCGCGTCGTCGTCATCCGCCACCGCAACGTGACCGGGGAGCCGGCGCACACCATCGTGTCGCGTGCCCTAAACCGCCGGCTGCTGGTCGAGGCGCTGTCGGACGCCGCAGGCGTGCCCGTGGACCCGCCCGCCCCCTTGAACCTGCCGCCCACGGAGCAGGGTGGCCTGTTCGACCACGTCCTGGCCGACCTGCGTGACGTGGTGGTGGCGCGCAGCACGGACCGGCAGGTCGTCGCCAAGGCGAAGGAGGCCGCGAAGGTGCTGAAGTATCTGCAGGCTGCCGACCGCTACGGCGTTGCGCTGGCGGAGGCTGACAGGGCCGCGCTGACGGCGTTGCTGGGGCCGGATGCCGACCCGGACGCGCTCGGCGCGGCGCTGGCGGAGGGGCTGATCGGCTTCGCGCAGGCGCTGGCCTACTTCGCG
>CAXTDP010000060.1:0-14572 GCA_964242295.1 uncultured Acetobacteraceae bacterium
GCCGAGGGGCTGGCCGCCGTGGCGGCAGACGCCCATGCGCGGGGAGTCGCGGTATCCGAGCACGTGCTGGATGTCTCGGACGCCGAGGCGGTGGCTGCCCTGCCGGCGGCGGTGCTGGCCGCGCACGGCCGGGTCAACGTGCTGGTCAACAACGCCGGCGTCGCCCTGATGGGCCGGTTCGAGCAGGTGTCGGCCGCAGACTTTGAGTGGCTATTCGGCATCAACTTCTGGGGCACCGTCCGCATGACCCAGGCCTTCCTGCCGCTGCTGCGGCAGGAGCGTGCGGCGCAGGTCGTGAACCTGTCGAGCATCTACGGGATTATGGCACCGCCCGGCCAGACCGCGTATGCCGCGAGCAAGTTCGCCGTGCGCGGCTTCTCCGAGGCGCTCCGGAACGAGCTGGCATCCTCGCCTGTCCGCGTCACCGTCGTTCACCCCGGCGGCGTCCGCACTGCCATCGCCACCACCGCCAGGGTTGCGGACACGGTGCCGAAGGCAGAGTCGGCCGCCGCGCTCGCCATGTTCAACCTGCTGCTGCGGACCGAGCCGGACGAGGCGGCCGAGGCCATAGCCCGGGCCATCGAGCGACGGCAACCCCGGCTGCTGATCGGCAGCGATGCCCGGCAGGTCGCGGCGCTGGTACGGATGTTCCCGGTTGGCCACTGGCGCCTGGTGCAGCGGCTGGCGGCGCGCACGGTCCGCCGCGCCATCGCCCGCAAGGCCGGGCATGGCTAGCTGGCAGGCCCATGCGGTGGTGCTGCTGCTCAAGGCGACGGTGAAGCGCAAGTTGCGCCGGGCCACGGACCCGCGCGCCGCACGGGTGGCATTGCAGGCTGGGGCGGCTGGCAAGGTCGGCAGGGACAGCGTGGGAGGCGTGCCCGGGGAGTGGCTGGGTGCGCCCGGCGCCGCGCGCACGCTGCTGTATCTGCATGGCGGCGGCTACTTCGCGTGCTCCTCCCGCACGCACCGACCGGTCACCCAGGTTCTCGCCCGGGCTGGACTGCGGGTGTTCGCCGCCGATTACCGCCTCGCGCCGGAACATCCCTATCCCGCTGCGCTGGACGACGCGGTGGCGGCTTATCGCGGACTGCTCGATGCCGGCGCGGAGGGCGTGGTGGTGGCGGGGGACAGCGCCGGGGGCGGCCTGGCCCTGGCGCTGATGCTGCGGCTGCGCGAGCTTGGGGTGCAGTTGCCGGCCCGGGCGGCGCTGTTCTCCCCCTGGACGGACCTGGCGGCGACCGGCGATTCGATCCGCCTCAACACCCGGCGGGACGCGATGTTCGTCGGCGAGGGGATCGCGTTGGGCGCCGATGCCTATGTGGGCGGCGCGGACCGGCGCGACCCGCTGATCTCGCCGCTTTATGGCGACCTGGCGGGCCTGCCGCCCCTGCTGGTCCACGTCGGCGCCGACGAGGTGCTGCTGGATGACAGCACGCGCCTGGCAGAGCGCGCCCGGGCGGCAGGCGTCGCGGTTGAGCTCAAGGTTTGGCCGGTCGTGCCCCATGCCTGGCAGATCATGGCCAAATTCATTCCCGAGGGCCGCCAGTCGCTGGACGCGGCGGCCCGCTTCCTGCTGGCCCATTAAGCGCACCGCCCAGGCTGGACGCCATTAACCACGGGCCGGGTTGCCGGCTAGGTTTGATCGGTTCCGCTGCGTCCGGCATGGCCGGCGAGGAACTCCTGCAGCAGCCGGTTCACCGCATCCGGCGCGTCCTGCTGCACCCAGTGCGAAACGCCGGGCAGGCGGTGGATCGCCAGGTCGCGCACATAGCGTTCCGTGCCGTGCAGGCAGATCAGGTCCAGCGCCACGTCGTCCTCGCCCCAGACGACCATCGTGGGCGTCTCGATCACCCGGGTCAGGTCCGGCATCCCCGGGCCGGGCCGGCGCGCGGCGCGATACCAGTTCAGCATGGCCGTTGCGGCCCCAGGCTCGGCAATCTGCCGGGTATAGGTGGCCATCACCTCCGGCGGCAGCGCCAGGCCGGTGAACATGCGGCGCACCGCGGCGCCGTTGCCCGCCGCAAGCAGCCGGTCCGGCAGGCCCGGCACCTGGAAGAAGGCGGTATACCAGGAGCGCAGCATCTGCCGGGGGTGGCGCAGCGCCGCGCGGAAGCAAAGCGGGTGCGGCACGTTCATGATGACCAGCCGCTCCAGCGGGCGCACCTGCCCGGCGGCAAAGCACCACGCGACCATCGCCCCCCAGTCATGGCCGATCAGCACGGTGCCGCGTGCGCCCGATGCGTCCATCAGCGCCGCCACGTCGGCCATCAGGTGCGGGATGGCATAGTCGCCGACCCGTAGGGGCCGGGTGGTGCGGCCATACCCGCGCTGGTTCACCGCCCATACGCGGTAGCCCATCGCCGCCAGCACCGGCATTTGGCGCCGCCAGGACACCGCGTGCTCCGGAAAGCCGTGCAGGCACAGGGCCAGGCGGTCGCCGGCGCCCTCCTCGAGCACCTCGAACCGCAGGCCGTTCGCTTCAACGGTGATCGTCTGCATGTGTCAGCCCCGCCTTGCCCCAGTCAGCCCCGAGCGACCAACGCCGCGGGTGCATGGTAAACAGCGCCGGCGGCAGCGGGCTGGGGGCATGACCCAGGCTACCACGATGCCGGGCTACCACGATGCCGGGCGCCGCTCCCCAGCATAGTTCCGCGGCCGCAAGCGATCGGTCATGCCGTCGCACCCCTTCTCCGCTCCAATCCTTCCACGAGGGCGTCGTCATAGCGGGCCGCTCGCGGCGTGGCGATCCAGGGATGCGCCAGCCGCCCTGGCCTGCCGCGCCGCCGCATCCCTCGCAATGGCGTGGAACGGTCAAAGCGAAGTGCCGGCCGTAAAAGAACGCCGGTCGCAAAAGGCCGGTCGTAAAAGACGCGGGCAGACGCGGGCAGAGGCGCGGCGGAGCGAGCTATTGAGGACCTGCTGGAGCAACTCTGTTCAGGCGGATTTCTCACGCTTCGAGCGGCACCCAGGTGCCTTCGCGCATGCTGGTGCGGATCGCTTCCAGGGTCAGGGCCGTGTCAACCGACTCTGCCTCCGTCGCGCCGTTCCATTCGGCTGCGCCAAGACGGACCATGCGGGCGAACGACTCGGCTTCGGCCCGGAACCCGTCGCCGCCGGGCACCTCGATGTGCTCGGATGGGGCGCCGCCCGCCGTGCCCGGCATCACCCGCAGGGACAGGACCTCGCCGGCCGAGGCGTGGTTGCTGTAGCTGGTCTCGATAACGCCGCGGTCGCCCACGATCGTCGCCGAGCGGTGCCGGGCTGTGGCCATGCTGGTGAACAACTGCGCCACTGCGCCCCCCGGGAACTCGATCGTGGCGGCGACCGTCAGGTCCACCCCGCCCGGCGTCATGCGGCCAGTGGCCCATACCCGCGCCGGGCGCTCCCCGACGGCAAGGCGGATCAGGCTCATGGGATAGGTGCCGGCATCCAGCAGCGCGCCGCCACCACGGGCGGGATCGAAGCGGATATTGGCGTCGGGCTTCAGCGGGGAACCGTCGGGAGCGCAGAGCGAGAAGCCGAACGCGGCGGTCACCGCCTGGACACGCCCGATCGCGCCGGCCCGCAGCATCTCCCGCAGCCGGAGCGTCTGCGGCTGGGACATGTAGGGATACGCCTCGGCCAGGCGCACGCCGTGCTGGCGCGCGGCGGCGAACATGGCCCGCGCCTGCGCAGCACCCATGGCGAGCGGCTTTTCGCACAGCACGTGCTTGCCGGCCTCCAACGCGCGGACGGTCCACTCGGCGTGCATGTCGTTCGGCAGGGGCACGTAGATGGCCTCAATCCCGGGGTCACTCAGCAGCGCGTCATAGGAGTCGTGGACCCGGGGGATGCCCAGCTCGGCCGCGAAGGCCTGCGCCGTCGCGGCCGTGCGGCTGGCGACCGTATCCACCTGCGCCAGGGGCGATCCGGCCAGCCCACGGGTGAAGGCGCGCGCGATGTTGGCGGCGCCGAGAATGCCGAAGCGGAGGGGCGTGATCTCAGTCATGGCGGAAACTCCATATTGAAGGGCATCCCGGCCGCGTCCGCCCGGCTGGACACGATGGCGGCGCCTGCGTCGGCGAAGTGCAGGCTGCCATACTCCGTCCCCGAACCCGGGCGCCAGCGGAGGGCCGAGCGACCTAGGTTGGGCTTGGTTCATCGCGGAAACAGGTTATGCCGCCGTCAACGACGATCTCGGTCCTGGTGCTGAACCGCGCCTCGTCCGACGCCAAGGACGGTGCGGCATGGTCGGACCCCGGACATGCTGTTGACAGGCCGAAGCGGCTGCCGCCCAATCCCGGCCAACAATGACCTAGGGAGCGAGATGTCATGCCGACCGCAGTTGGCCGCCGTACAGCCATGCTGACCGCCGGTGCCGCCCTGGCGGCGCCTGCAGGAGCATGGGCGCAGACCGCCGCCCCCGTCGTGGACACGACAGGCGGGAAGCTTCGTGGCGTGGCTGCCAACGGCGTCACCTGCTTCAAGGACATACCGTATGCCGCTTCCACCGCCGGGTCGAACCGCTTTCTCCCGCCAGTTTCCGCCGCACCCTGGCCCGGCGTGCGGGATGCCACGGCGTTCGGGTCTTCGGCGCCGCAGTTGCCGGCGTCCGCTGATCCGCTGGGCGCCTGGTACGGCGCGCTGCAGCCGATTTCCGAGGACTGCCTTTCGCTCAACGTTTGGACGGCGGGGACGACGGGCAAACGGCCGGTCATGGTATGGCTGCACGGCGGCGCCTGGGTCAGTTGCGCCGGCTCGGCTCCGGGGTTCGACGGCACGGTGCTGGCGCGCGACGGCGATGTGGTCGTGGTCACGATCAACCACCGGCTCAATCTGTTTGGCTACATCAGGCTCGATGACCCGGACGACCGGTTCGCGCAGTCCGGCAATGCCGGAGTGCTGGACATGGTCGCGGCGCTGCGTTGGGTCCGGGACAACGCCGCCGCGTTCGGCGGCGACCCGGGCAACGTCACGATCTTCGGCCAGTCGGGCGGCGGCGCCAAGGTCAGCGCGATGCTCGCCTGCCCGGCGGCGCGCGGCCTGTTCCACAAGGCGATTGCTCAGAGCTGCTCAGGCAGCCTGCGTCTTGCTCCGCCGGAGGAAGCTGCCGCGTCGGCGCACGCCCTGGCGCGGAAGCTGGAGATCGGCCGACCGACCGGGGCCGCGCTGCAGGCCGTGCCGGCGGAAACGCTGATCCCGTTGATGAAGGGAATGCCGCCGGTGTTCCGCCCGGTGCTGGACAGCGCGACCTTCCCCGCCAATCCGTTCGAGCCGGCGGCCCCGGCCGGAGCCGGAAGCATCCCTGTCATGTTCGGCAACGCCGCCACCGAAACCACCCTGTATATGGCGGCGGACATGGCGAACTTCTCACTCGACGAAGCGGAGGTGGCGCGCCGGCTCGCCCGCTTTCTTCGGACCGATCCGGCGGCGACCGCTGGGATCATCGCCGCCTACCGCTCCACGATGCCGTCGGCGGCACCGGGCGAGATCATGGCCGCGGTCACCACCGACTATACTTACCGCCGCAACACCACGCGAGAGGCGGCGCTGCAATCGGCCGCGGCGCAGGCGCCGGTTTACACCTACGTCTTCGATTGGCGCACCCCCGTGCGCGGCGGCGTGCTGCAGTCGCCGCATACGTCCGAGGTCCCGTTCGTGTTCGGGACGGCGCCGGCTGCAGAGGCCCTGCTGGGGACCGGGCCGGACATCGCGCCGCTGACGCAGATGATGGTCGCCACCTGGTCCGCCTTCGCGCATACCGGCAATCCGGCCAACCCCCACGTGCCCACCTGGCCCCGTTACGAGGCTGCAAACCGCAGCACGATGCTGCTGTCCCGCCAGAGCGTGGTGGCCAGCGATCCCGGCGGGAAGCGGCGAGAAGCACTCAATGCCCTGCCGCCCTTCGAGTACAGCGTTCCGGTGAACTATCCCCAGGCGTGACGGCTAGGCCGGTGCGGCCGGAATGTGGGGGATGGCCGGCCTTCTGGTTCCAAGAGGCCGGCGCCGGACGACGGGCGTTCATTGGGGGGCGGGGCTGCTCGGTTGACAACGGCGTGCCAACGACAGTCCAGCCGCACGGTAATTCAAGGCTTTGCGGCGGAAGGTCCCGCATGCCACCGGTGCCATCACCCGGAGAGTGCCGCGCGACGTTCCGGCCTGTGCGGCAACGCTTGCCGCCGCCGCATCCGCTTCGGCAAGGGTGCGCCGGCATCCCTCAAGGTAAAGCAGCCCCGCCTCCGTCAGGCTCTGCCGCCGCGTGGACCGGTTGAGCAGCCGGGTGCCGAGCCGCTGCTCGATGGTGGCTATGTGCTTTCCGACCATCTGCGGCGACAGGCCGAGGCGTGCAGCCGCTGCGGCGAAGGAACCGGTTTCCGCAGCTTTCAGGAACACCTCCATCTCCATCAGCCGGTCCGCCATTCCCCACTCCTGATTTCGAAACTTCCGGTTGCTGCATGGCTAATCGCGGCCAACCGCCAACCCTACCTCATACCGGGACAGGAGAAGCATCATGAACATCGGCATACTTGGTGCAGGGGCGATCGGCGGTGCGATGGCAAAGCTCGCGGCGGATCGTGGCCACGAGGTGATGATAAGTTCCAGGCATCCGGACAGCCTGGCCGGACTTGCCGCCGGCATCGGCTGCCGCGTGGGCAGCCTTGAGGACGCCGCCGCCTATGGCGGGCTGTGTGTCGCCGCGGTCCCGTTGATGGCGTTGGACAGCCTCCCGGTGGAGCATCTCGCCGGAAAGATCGTCGTTGACGCCATGAACTACTACCCCGAACGCGACGGGCTGATTGCGCCGCTGGACGAGAGAACCACAACGACAAGCGAACTCGTAGCCGCGCGTCTGCCGGGTGCACGCATCGTCAAGGCGTTCAACGCCATCCTGGCCAAGGACCTGCCGGACGACACGCGACCGGCTGTGCCGTCTGGGCGCCGTGCGTTGCCGATTGCCGGGGACGACCCCGCGGCCAACCGGATCGTGGCGGAGCTGCACGACGCGTTCGGCTTCGACGCGCTGGATACCGGGCCGCTCGCGCAGAGTTGGCGGTTCGAGCGGGCCAAGCCGGCCTATTGCATTCCCCTGGACATGGATGGGCTGCGCAGGGCGCTCGACGCCGCGACCCGCGACGGAGAGTTGCCGCATGGCTCGTGGCGGCGCTGAGGGAATACCTTGGGAGAACAACGATTCATGTTCTACGAGTTGGCCACCTTGGCGTCCCCGCTGCTCGCGGTCAGCGACGCCTCGGAGGGCGTCCGCGCCTGGACGTCCGACCCGGCGTCCGCCGGCACGCTGATGGGCTGCTGGCGGACGGAGATCGGCACGCTCGGACGGCTGCTCGTCCTGCGCGGCTTCGACACGTGGGAAGCCCTTGCAAAGGAGCGTGACCGCGCCCTGCTCAGCGACCGCCCGTTCAATGCGGGCAGCAGCGTCACGGCCCTCAGCATGGACAGCTACGCACCCTTCCCGTTCCTGCCGCCTGCCCGCCCTGGTGCATTCGGCGCCGTTTACGAGTTCCGCACCTATAAGCTGAAGCCAGGCGGGTTGCCCGCGACACTCGCGGGCTGGCAGAAGGCGATTGGGCCTGCACGGGACTATACCGCACACCTGGTCATCAACATGTATGCGCTGGACGGACCGCCGCGGATCACTCACATCTGGGGCTTTGCAGACCTGGGGCAGCGCTCCGCGCTCCGCTCCCAAGCCTACGCTGCCGGTGTCTGGCCTCCCCAGGGCGGTCCTGACCAGATCGCGGAAGCGACGTCTACCATCGCGCTGCCGGAAAGTTACTCGCCACTGGCCTGAAGGTGTCCCGCATTGCCCCGTCCATATCGGCGGCCCGGCCCGTCTCGGCCAAGTGGCCGTGATAGAGGTTGTGCGACCCCTAGCCGAACGGTTAACCCACCTGATCTGGTCAGGGTGTCAGCATCGAAGATCAAGAGCGCCACGACATCGCCGGAGACCATGATCCATGCCAAGCCCCGTTGCCGCAGCCGTTCGCACACTCGTCGAGGGTGGCGTCGAGCTGGTCGCGGCCTTCAACCGGAAACGCCTGCCCAAGGCCGACAGTCCCTACCTCGTCGGTGTCCACGCGCCCATGCCGTCGGAGCTGACGCTGAAGGACCTTGCCGTAACCGGATCAATCCCGGCGGGGCTTAGCGGCCAATACCTCAAGATGGGTCCGAACCCGGTCAATCCCGATCATGCGGGCCACCATTGGTTCCTGGGCGACGGCATGGTGCACGGCATCGCCATCGAAGACGGCAAGGCCCTGTGGTATCGCAACCGTTGGATACGCTCGCATCTTGCCGCGGCGGCGCTCGACCGGACCGCCGCACCCGGGCCGCGCCGGGGACGCAACGACACCGTGAACACCAACGTGGTCCGTATCGGCGGCCGCACTTTCGCCCTGGTGGAAGCGGGCAGCTTCCCCGTCGAACTGTCCGACACCCTGGAGGAGCAAAGCTACAACCCGTTCGACGGGACGCTGGGCGGATCGTTCACGGGGCATCCGCATCTGGACCCGCTCACCGGCGAGCAGCACGCGATCGCCTATGACGGCAGCATCTGGGACGCCGTCCGCCACGTCGTCCTATCGGCAGGTGGCAAGGTGGTCCGCGACGTGCCGATTGCGGTCGAGCACGGTCCCTGCATCCACGACTGCGCCTTCACCGCACGGCTCGCCATCATCCTCGATCTGCCCGTCACGTTTTCGATGCGCGCCGTGCTCGGCGGCCACCAGTTTCCATTCCGCTGGAACCCGGCCCACCACGCCCGCGTCGGCCTGCTGCCGCGGCACGGCGAGGCCGCGGAGATCATCTGGTGCGATGTGGAACCGTGCTTCGTCTTCCATGTGGCCAACGCCTATGATGACGAGGACGGCCGGGTCATCCTCGACGTCATTGCATACGCTAAGATGTTCGCTTCTGGCGCCAGTGGCTTGGATGCGCTGGGCCGCATTGAGCGCTGGACGCTGGACCCTTTGACGCGCCGGGTCGGGCGGCGGGTCATTGACGACACGCCCCAGGAGTTTCCCCGCATTGACGAGCGCCGCTTCGGCCAGAGCTACCGCTTCCTTTATACGGTCTCCGTTCCGCCCGACGGCAACCCGCAGCTTACCGGCGCGACCCAGCTCTACAAGCATGATCTCGAAACCGGCCGCCGTCGGGTGCACGAGTTTGGCAGCGGGCATCTGCCCGGCGAATTCGTGTTCGTGCCTGCGGCCGCCGATGCGGAGGAGGACGAGGGCTGGCTCCTCGGCCTTGTCATCAACACGGCGGAAGAAACCACCGATCTTGCAATCCTCGATGCGCGGGCCTTCGAGGCGCCGCCGGTCGCCACGGTCCGGTTGCCGCACAGGATACCGCCGGGGTTCCACGGAAATTGGTTTCCAGCCCAATAGCTGCGCGATGGTGCGGCACCGGCACAGTCCTGCATCCAGCGTCATAGGAAGCGCGTCGTGACCTCCAGGCCGGCTGTTTCCGACAAGGCGGACGGCCTATCCCGCAGCAGGCCCTGGCCGGCGGTATTTCATCCCTCACCATCTGCTTACCTGCCGTCCGTCCAGAGCAGGTTCCCGGCCAGCCGGGAAAGGTTTACCTGAGTAACATGCCCCAAGTCCGAAAGCTCCGCCGCCCGCTGGTGCTGGCCTCCGTCATGGCCGCCATGTTCATGATCGCGATCGAGGCGACCATCGTCTCGACCGCGATGCCGCAGATCGCGGGCCAGCTTGGCGACCTGCACCTGTATTCCTGGGTGTTCTCGTCCTTCCTGCTGACCCAGACCGCCACCACCGTCGTGTTCGGCAAGATGGCCGACCTGTATGGCCGCAAGCCCGTCCTGCTCGTCGGCATCGCCATCTTCCTGGTAGGCTCTGCCCTGTGCGGCTTTGCCTGGTCCATCCCCTCCCTGATCGCATTCCGCCTGCTCCAGGGCGTCGGGGCGGGCGCGATCCAGCCGGTGGCGCTGACCGTCGTAGGTGATCTTTATTCGGTGCAGGAGCGCGCCAAGATCCAGGGCTATCTCGCCAGCGTCTGGGGCGTGTCGTCCGTGGCCGGGCCGCTCGCCGGCGGGCTGATCATCCAGCACCTCAACTGGTCCTGGATCTTCTGGGTCAACCTGCCGATCGGCCTTGCCGCCGCAGCCAGCTTCACCGCCTTCCTGCACGAGGACATCCATGCCGAGAAGCGCAGCGTGGACGTGGCCGGCGCGGCCCTGTTCACGGTGGCGGTCGCGTCCCTGATGGTGGCTCTGACGCAGTTCGGCATCTCCGACATGCCGACGGCGCTCGGGGCCGCCTGCGCCTTCCTGGTGAGCACTGCCTTGTTCGTCTGGCAGGAACGGCGGGCCAAGGAGCCGATGATGGCGTTCGGCCTGTGGGCGCGCCGCCCGGTGGCCACGGCCAACGCCGCGACGCTGCTGAGCGGCATGACGGTGATCGGACTCACGACTTTCCTGCCGATGTATGTCCAGGGCGTGCTGAGCCAGTCGGCGCTGGTGGCAGGCTTCGCGCTGACCATGATGGTGCTGGGCTGGCCGATTGGCGCCACCCTCGCGGCCAGGAACTTCGCCCGTTTCGGCCTGCGCAGCACGCTCCTGTTCGGCGCGTCGCTGCTGCCGCTGGGTGGGCTGGCCTTCGTGATCCTGGGTCCCGAGACGTCGCCGGTGGTCGCGGGTATCGGATCGGTCGTCATGGGCCTGGGCATGGGCTTCCTCAGCACTTCGGCCATCGTCATCATCCAGGACAGCGTCGGCTGGGCCGAACGCGGCTCGGCCACGGCGTCGAACATCTTCTCGCGCAACCTCGGCAGCACCCTGGGCGCCGCGGTGCTGGGCGCGGTGCTGAATGCCAGCCTGGCGCACCGGGTCAACGGGGTCGCTGCGGTGACGCCGGATCAGCTCCGCCAGTTGCTCGACCGCCCCGGCAGCGTGGTTGGCGATGCGGTGGTGCGGGCGGCGCTGGGCCAGTCGCTCCATCTCACCTTCTGGGCGGTGTTCCTGACGGCGGTGCTGACGCTTCTGCTGGCGACTCTGGTGCCCTCGGTCGCCCTCACCAAACCGGTGGAAGCGGCGGCTGCGGAGTGATGCACGCCAACCCTGCCAGTCTCTGGCAACCGACATGCTGGCGGACCAAAGACGTGCTGCCCGAGATGGGCAAGAGGTTCGCGTAGGGGCAGCCAGGGTTTATCAATGGGCGACCATACAAGCGGGAGCAGCAGGCCGTCATGAGAACCTTGATCAGCTTGATGCTTGCAGGCGCCACGCTGGTGGCCTCGGCTGCCGTGGCGGCTGAGCCGGATACGGCGCGGATGCTGGCCCCCAGCGGCACGCTGAGGGCCGCCATCAACTTCGGCAATCCTGTGCTGGCGCAAAGGGACCATGCCAGTGGGGAGCCTCGAGGCGTTTCGGCCGCGCTCGCGCGTGAACTCGGGCAGCGCCTCGGAGTGCCCGTGCGGTTCGTGCCCTACGAAGAGGCCGGGCAGGTCGCCGCGGCGGCCGTGCAAGACGCATGGGACGTGGCCTTCCTTGCGGTTGACCCGGTTCGCGGCGCCACGATCGAGTTCACCACGCCCTACGTGCTGATCGAGGGGAGCTATGTGGTGCCACCAGCCTCCAAGCTGGACAGCATTGGCGCAGTGGACCAGCCAGGCGTCCGCATCTGCGTGGCAGCCAACAGTGCCTACGACCTGTTCCTGACCCGGGTGCTGCATCACGCCGAACTCGTCCGGTTCGCCGGTGGCGGAGAGGCCGAAGCCGCATTCCTGCACGGCGGCTTCGATGCTCTTGCGGGGGTGAAGCAGCCGTTGGCGGCGCTGGTGCGGACCCATCCGGAGCTGCGCTTGCTGCCTGGCCGCTTCATGGCGATCCAGCAGGCGATGGCAGTGCCAAAAAGCCGGGCCGCGGGGGCACCATACTTGCGCGGCTTCGTGGAGGAGGTGAAGACGTCAGGCTTTGTCCGTGCCGCACTCGACGCGACGGACCAGCACGAGGCCGAAGTCGCCCCGGCCGAGTGAAGCCAAGCCCAATCCTTCGGCACGGGCCGGGACGCCATCTCGCGCGGCAGGCCGAGGGAACGCCCCGCTTATGCTGCCGGGTTGGGGATTGCGACGGACCGCAACGTCCGCCGCGTGTCTCAGTGCAGCACCTGGCGGACCTCGACGCCGCGGTGATGCCCGTCGAAGACGGGTTCGGTCACTGCCCGGCGCCCCCCGGCGGCAGGGTGGCGAGAAACTGGCTCAGCCGCTCGGCATAAAACCTGGCCATGATCAGCGTACCATGCCCGCGCGTTTCCGAACTCTCCGGCACCAGGTCGTATTCCCCATGCGGCAGCCGGGCCACGGCACGCTCGACGATGCCGGACTCCGGCGGGTTGCGCTCGTCGTCGGCCACGTTGATCACCAGCACCGGCCGGGTGATCCGCCCCAGGCCTGGCGCCGCGTCGTAGTCGTGCGACGATTCCCATTGATACACCCAGTCGTTCGCGTCCGGCACGGGCGCTGCGAGCAGGCGCGCCACGATCGCATCCGCCCCTGCCGCCGTCGGCGCCTGTCCCTGCCAGCCGAGGTTGCCGCCCGCGGTGGCGACGCCGAAGCTCGCAATGGCATACGGCAGCGAGCGCGGCGGAGCGGTGTAGCTGCCGTTGGCATAGGTCGGGTCGTTGCGGATCGTCTCCACCATGAGCCGCCGCATCATCCAGTTCCGGCTCGCCATGGCGGAGGGCTGCGACGCCATCGGCACGAAGCCGTCGGCGAAATCCGGGTGCTGCTCGGCCCAAAGCCAGCTTTGCATCCCGCCCATCGAGTAGCCCAAGACCAGCCGCAGATGCTGCAAGTGCAGCCCTTCGGTCACCAGCCGGTACTGCGCCGTCACCGTATCGTCGTAGTTGTAGGCGGGGAACTTGGTGCGCAGCCCCTCGGACGGCTTGGTGGACCCGCCGGTGCCGATCGAGTCCGGCAGGATAACGTAGTATTTCGACACGTCCAGCGGCTGGCCCGGCCCGAACAGCGCCCCGGCGAAGGACGGCGCCAGCATCGCCGCCCCCGACTGCGCCGTGCCGTGCAGGATCAGCACCGGTTCCCCGGATGGGCTGCCGACGGTGCGGTAGTGCATCCGCAGCTCCGGTAGCGCCTCGCCCGTGTGGAAGCGGAAATCATGCAGGACGAAGTCGGCCTCCTGCGCCGGCGGGAGGTCGGCCGCCTCCGCTGCGGCGATCAGCGATGCGGCAGCGAGTGCGCCGAGTATGATCTTCACCGTGGTTCTCCCTCTCAAGCGGCCTTTGCGGCCTTGTGCGGCGGCGATCTGAGCACCTCCGGCCGTCGCCCGTCCACTGGCGCGGCCGGCGCCCTTGCGCGTCGGTCCCGTCGCGCCACCGTGTTGCCGCTGGTGCGACGCGGCGCCAGGGACGGATGCGGGGTTCTTCTGCATGGCCGCCGCTCCTCCGGCGGAGATGCCTGCTGGCGGCGGCGCCCGGCACCTTGCCGCCGGGCTGCGCCATAACGCAGTATCCCGGCTGCGGCAGCATCCATCCCGCCATAGACGCTGCCGACGAACTGGCCACGACGCACGAGGTTTCACCGGAGATGGTTGCGCAGCTGGAGCGGATCACTGATGCCGCGCTGGGCGCAGGACGCTTGGACGATGCCGGCGAGCTGCCCCGCCTGCTGGCGGCAGGGGGCGATGCTGGCCATTGACCTCCCGCCGGTGCCGCCGCTGCGTGCGCCGTCGCTGGCCGAGTTCGCAGCTGTGATGGCACGCATCGGCCTGACCAGCTTCGGCGGCGGGCTGAGCGCGTGGCTGCTGCGCGTGGTCGTCGGGGAGCGGCGCTGGATGACGGAAGCCGAGTTCCTGTCGGGCTTGTCGCTGTGCCAGGTGTTCCCTGGCGTGAACGTGGTGAACCTGGCGATCTGGCTGGGTTACCGGCTGCACGGCGGGATGGGCGCGGTTGTCGGCGCGCTGGCGATGATCGTGCCGGCCGGCGTCGTGCTGATCGGCTTCGCGGCTGCGTTCGGCGACCTGTCCCGGTATGCCGGGCTGCGCGTCGCGCTGGACGGCGTGGCGGCGGCAGCCATCGGCATGGGCGCCTCCCTGGGTGTCCGTACGGTCCGGCGCAGCGGGCTGGCGCTGCTGCCGCTGGGCGTGGCGGCAACGACCTTTGTCTTCGTCGGCATCCTGCGGCTGCCATTGATCCCGGTGGTGCTGGTGCTGGCCCCGGTCAGCGTCGCCCTGTCGGTCTGGACCGGCCGATGAAGGGCGGATCGCTCCTGGCCCTCCTCCTGGTGTTCACGCCGCTGTCGCTGACCACCGTCGGAGGCGGCCAGGGCATCATCTCCGAGATCCACCGCCAGGCCGTATCGCAGCATGGCTGGATGACCGAGCAGCAGTTCATCTATGACTTTGCCTTGTCCCGCTTGGCGCCGGGGCCGGGTTCGCTGCTGGTGGCGCTGATCGGCTGGGACGTGGCGGGCGTGCCGGGAGCGCTGGTGGCGGGCATCGCCATCTTCCTGCCGTCCTCGCTGCTGCTGTATGGCCTGGCCCGGATCTGGGCGCGCCACCGCGGCGCCCCGTGGCAGCGCGCGGCGGAACGCGGCC
>CAXTDP010000061.1:0-14529 GCA_964242295.1 uncultured Acetobacteraceae bacterium
CCTTGCAGGCCGGGCGGCGGCGCCGGACCGCGTAGCACCCGCAGTTCCAGCGCACGTGCCGCGCCCCGGCAGGCCGCGGGCGGCAGGCCCAGCGCGGTCAGGGGATGCTTCAGCAGGGACAGCAGTGCCACCGGCGTCAGCCCGTCCGCCACCGCACGGGCCATCAGGCGCAGGAAGGCGCCGGGCGGGGTGTCGGCCAACGGTTCCCCGGCGCTGTCGTCCACCACCACGCCGTAGCGGCCCAGCTCCGCCGCCACGCGCGCCGCCAACTGCCGGTCGGGCGTCACCAGGGCGGCGCGGGCGTGCGGCTGCTGCAATGCGGCCCTGAGGGCTATGGCGATGGCGACTGCCTCCTCCTGCTGGTCCGCAGGCTCCAACCGGGTCAGGCCGGACACATTGGGGCTGAAGGGCTGGCGCCACTCGCCCAGCGCCTGGGCGGGCAGCAGCGACTGCCATAAGGCCTCGCACCGAGCTGGCGAGACCGGGCCGAATTGATAGTCCCAGTCTTGCACGTCCCAGTCCTGCACGTCGCCGCGGGTTGCGCCCAGGTCGGCCAGCAGGCTCCGTAGTCCGGCCTGGGGATGGCCAGGCTCCAGGGCACCCCAGTTCTCATCCGACATGGCCTTGTCGAGGCCGGGAAGGATCACCGCACCTTGCGGCAAGCGGGCCACCACGCCCATCAGCCTTGCCACGGAGGCGATGCCGCCCGTGGTGCCGGCGATCACGATGGGATGGCCGGGCGGGTCCGCCGCCCAGGCCTCGCCCTGCGCGTCCAGCAGCTTCACGCCGCGCTCGGCCCCGTCCATCAGGCCCTGGTCCCACAGCCAATCCGGCCAGGCACGGGTAACGATCTGCAGGAAGCGTATGGTGCGGCTCCAGTGCTCGGCATAGCCGGCCTCGGCGGCGGCGGGCAGCACTTCCGTCAGGTCCACCTCGGCGCGGTGCGCCTCGTCGAGCAGGGTGGCGAGTTCGGCGGCAAGCGGCCAGGCGCGGTCGGCGGTGGCGGGTCCGCCGAGCTGGCCGCCGCCGACCTTGTCGCCTGCAGCCATGACCAGCCGCGTCAGCGTCGCCAGCCGTCGGATAGGGTCCACGGCGGGCGGCAGGTCCAGCGCGCCCGCCAGGGCCAGCGGCGCCTCGTCCAACGCGCCAAGCGCACCGATGCGGGGCAGCAGGAGCGGCGCGCCATTGGTCTGGCGCAGGAAAGCGTCGGACAGGGCGCGGGCGGCGCGGCGGGTCGGCAGCAGGATCAAGCCATCGGCGACGCGCAAGGGGTCGCCGCCGCGGCGGTCAAGCCACCACCGGGCCAGGGCATCCAGGAAGGAAACGTGCGGCGGGATGGTGTGGAGGTTCAGCATGGAGCCTTCACGATGTGCATAGGAAAATTGTCATTAGCATTTATGACGTGACAAGCCAAAGGGTTTCGGCGGCCAGAGGAGAGTTCCGGCGGCCCTTAAGGTGCTCGGCGCCGTCCCAAACGCGGCGCTAGCATCACCTCAGCGAGTCCAGACGGTCGGGCCAGCCCTGCAACGCCGCTTGCCGGGCCTCGCCGTCCCCGTGCGACAACTCCACCACCAGGGCGTCGCCGGGCCGCAGCGAACCCAGCCGGTCGGGCCATTCCACCAGAACTACGCCTTCGCGTGCGTCCTCCCAGCCAAGTTCCGCCACCGCCGCCGGGCCGTCCAGGCGCCACAGGTCGAAGTGATGCACGGGGCCGAGGGGGGCGTCGTAGGTTTGCACGAGGGTGTAGCTGGGGCTGGGCACCTCCAGCGCCGGGTCGTGCAACAGGGCGCGCAGCAACGCACGGGCCAGCGCGCTCTTGCCGGCGCCAAGCGGGCCTTGCAGGAGGACGGCGTCGCCGGGACGGAGTTGCGTGGCGATGCGCTTCCCAAGCGCCTCGGTCGCGGGAAGGTCGGGCAAGTCGAGGAGAAGCGGCACTGCGGAGAGATGGCCCGGCAAGACCGCCCTGCCAACGGGGGGCGTCAGTGTTGCCCAGCACCCCGCTGCAACGACCGTCGTCGCTGCAAGCCTGTGCCCGCGCATCCCCAGCCGCTTGACCGCTCCGGGGAAGGCGCTACCTAGCCCAGCATGACCTCCCTCATCGAGACCGACGTTGCCATCATCGGCGCGGGCCCTGTCGGCCTGTTCGCCGCCTTCGAGTGCGGCATGCTGAAGCTGCGCTCCACCCTGATCGACGCCCTCGGCGAGGTCGGCGGCCAGTGCACCGCGCTGTATCCGGAAAAGCCGATCTACGACATCCCCGCCCACCCCGGCATTCCCGCCGGCCAGCTCATCGAGAACCTGGAGCGTCAGATCGCTCCCTTCGACGTGCCGCGCCTGCTCGGCCGCCGGGTGGATGCCC
Source organism: uncultured Acetobacteraceae bacterium (assembly GCA_964242295.1). Classification (GTDB taxonomy): domain Bacteria; phylum Pseudomonadota; class Alphaproteobacteria; order Acetobacterales; family Acetobacteraceae; genus DASWOJ01. Next base: position 2,360 of record CAXTDP010000061.1, read on the forward strand.
TGCGCGGGGAGGCCGGCGCCTTCAGCCTGCACACGGACGCCGGTGACGAGATACGCTGCAAGGCCGTCGTGCTCGCTGCCGGGGCCGGCGCCTTCGGCCCCAACCGCCCGCCGTTGTCAGGCCTGGACACCTACGAGGCCACCGGCGCAGTGCGCTACGCTTGCCGCCGCCGCGAGGACTTCCGCGACCAGCATGTCGTCATCGCCGGCGGCGGTGACAGCGCAGTGGACTGGGCGCTGTCGCTCAAGGACATAGCCGCCAAGGTCTATGTCATCCACCGCCGCCCCAAGTTCCGCGCCGCCCCGGAGTCCGCCGCGCAGCTCGATGCCGCCGCCGCCCGCGGCGAGGTGGAGATGGTCATCCCGTATCAGCTTCATGCCCTGCACGGCGCCGATGGCGTGCTGGAGTCCGTCGAGGTCAGCACCATCGCCGGCGACCAAACCCGGCATCTCCCCGCCACATGCCTGCTGCCGTTCTTCGGCCTCAGCATGGACCTTGGCCCTATTGCGGCGTGGGGCCTGGACAGCTTGCACAACCACGTCCAGGTCACGGCGGCGACCTGCGAAACCTCCATGCCCGGCGTCTTCGCCATCGGCGATGTCGCCACCTATCCCGGCAAGCTCAAGCTGATCCTGCAGGGCTTCAGCGAGGGCGCGATGGCCGCGCACGCCATCCATCCGATCGTCCACCCCGACACCGCCCTGCACTTCGAATACTCCACCACCAAGGGCGTGCCAGCGGCGTAAAGCCCTGCTACAGCGGCGGTTACAACCCTAACGAGGCCAACCTATGCCCCGCCCGCTGTCCCGGCCATTGAAGGTCGCGGTCCAGATGGACCCGATGGAAACGTTGAACATCAACGGCGACAGCACCTTCGCCCTGATGCTGGAAGCGCAGCGGCGCGGCCATGCCATGTGGCACTACGACGTCCGCCACATGAGCCTGCAAGAAGGCAAGTCCAGCCCGGACGGCCAGCGGACCGAGCGGCTGATGGCGCGCGCCCGGCCCGTGCAGGTTCAGCGCGTGGCGGGCGATCATTACCGGTTCGACGAGGCCCTCACGCTCGACCTGGCGACGATGGACACCGTGCTGATGCGGCAGGACCCGCCGTTTGACATGGCCTACATCACCGCTACCCACATGCTGGAGCACATCCACCCACGCACCCTCGTGGTGAACGACCCGAAATGGGTGCGGGACAGCCCTGAGAAGCTGCTGGTCACGCACTTCCCCGACCTGATGCCGCCGACCCTCATCACCTGGGACGCCGACGCCATACGCGCCTTCCGCAGGGAGCATCGGGACATCATCGTGAAGCCGCTGTTCGGCAACGGCGGCGCCGGGGTGTTCCGCATCCGCGAGGACGACGAGAACCTGGCGAGCCTGCTGGAGATGCACTTCGCCCGCTCACGCGAGCCGCTGATGATCCAGCGTTATGAGGCCGCGGTGCGCCGGGGCGACAAGCGGGTGATCCTGATTGATGGGGAGCCGATGGGCGCCGTGAACCGGGTACCGGCGGCCGGCGAGGCCCGGTCCAACATGCACGTCGGCGGCCGCCCGGAGCAGACGCAACTGACGGAGCGGGAGCGGGAGATCTGCCGCCGCATTGGGCCGTACCTGCGCGACCACGGCCTGATCTTCGTCGGCATAGACGTGATCGGCGACTACCTGACCGAGATCAACGTGACCTCGCCCACCGGTCTGCAGGAAGTCGCACGCTTCGACGGAACTGACCTGGCGGCGGCAATCTGGGACAGCATCGAGGCAAAGGTCGCGGTGGCGGCGTAGGGGGGCATCCGCCCCCGTTCCGGGACTAGGGGCAGGACGCTCCTAACCCTTGTCCCGCATCACCCTTGCCTTGTCCCGCGCCCAGTCCCGAGCGGCGATGGCCTGCCGCTTGTCCGCCTTTTTGCGTCCCTCGCCGACGCCCAGTAGCACCTTCGCCACGCCGCGGTCGTTGAAGTGAATCTGCAGCGGCACCAGCGTCAGCCCGTCCCGTGTCGCCGCGCCGATCAGTTCGCCCATCTGCTTCTTTTTCAGCAGCAGCTTGCGCGGCGCACGCGGCTCGAACCGGGACAGCACGCCGGCCTGGTATTCCGGGATGTAGCAGTTGAACAGGAACAGCTCCCCTTCCCGCTCCCCGGCCCAGGCCTCGGTCAGGGTGGCGCGGCCGTGGCGGAGGGACTTCACCTCCGGCCCCTTCAGCACTAGCCCGGCCTCCATCGTCTGCTTGATCGTGTAGTCGAAGCGCGCCTTGCGGTTCTGCGAGGCAATGCCGTGGCTGATCAGGCCGGACTTCTTCTTGGTCTTGTTGTCCGCCAACTCATCCGTCCTAGTTCAGCAGCCCGGCAGCCTGCATCGCCGTCCGGACCTGGGTGCGCGTCGCCTCTGTCACCGGCGCCAGCGGCAGGCGGCACTGGTCCGTGCCGTGCCCGAGCAGGCTTGCGGCATACTTTACCGGGCCGGGGCTGCTTTCGACGAACATCGCGTCGTGCAACGCCAGCAACCGGTCCTGAATCGCGATGGCGCGGTCGGTCATGCCGTCCTGCCAGGCCCGGTGCATCTCGCTGCACAGCCGCGGCGCGACGTTGGCGGTGACGCTGATGCAGCCGTGCCCGCCCGCCGCCAGGAAGGACAGCGCGGTGTGGTCCTCCCCCGACATCTGCACGAACTCCTTGCCGCAGGTCCGGCGGGTGTGCAGCGGACGCGCCAGGTTGGCCGTCGAGTCCTTCACGCCGACGATGTTCCGGTGCTTCGCCAGGCGGCCCATCGTCTCGGGGGTCATGTCCACCACGCTGCGGCCCGGGATGTTGTAGATGATGACCGGCAGGTCCACCGCGTCGGCGATGGCGCTGTAGTGCAGCACCATCCCCTCCTGCGTCGGCTTGTTGTAGTAGGGGGTCACCACCAGCGCCGCGTCGGCCCCGGCCTGCTTGGCATGGCGGGTCAGCTCGACCGCCTCGGCCGTGCTGTTGGACCCGGCGCCGGCGATCACCTTGACCCGGCCGGCGGCGACCTTCACCGCGGACTCCACCACTTGCCGGTGCTCGTCATGGGTCAGCGTCGGGCTTTCGCCAGTCGTGCCCACCGGGACGATGCCATGGGTGCCTTGCCCGATCTGCCACTCCACGAACTTGGCGAAGGCGTCCAGATCCAATGCGCCGTCCGGCTGCATGGGCGTAATCAGGGCGACGAAGGATCCCTTGAACATAGTGTTCCCTAGCGGCAACGGTGGGGGACAGCGAAACTAGGCACATGGGGGATGCGCCGCAAGCCTGTGGCAGGGTAGGATCGCACCATGCGCGCGACCGTCATGTTGCTGATGCTGCTGGGAGCCGTGCCCGCCCGCGGGCAGGACATCCTGGAGGCCGTACGCGCCGACCGTTGGACCGAAGCGGAGGCGACAGCAGCGGCGTTGCCAGATCCGTTGGCGCGCAAGCTCGTCCAATATTTCCGCGTGTTGACGCCGGGCGCCGCGACGGCCGGAGAAATCGCCGCGTTCATGGCGGAGAACCCGTCATGGCCGCAGGGACCCTTGTTGGCCCGGCGGTTGCAGGATGCCGCCACGGCCAGCGCCGACGCTCCGCCGGCGTCCACCTCCTGCCGGCCCCAGCCCGCGGCGGGCGTGCGCTGCCCCAAGGACGCCGTGGAGGCACGTGCCGCCTGGGTCCGCGGCGTGGATGGCCCGGCGGAGGCCGCCTTCATCCGCCAATGGGGCCGGGTCCTGACGCCCGAGGACCAGTGGAGCCGCTTCGACCGCCTTGCCTGGACCGACAATGGCGCCCCCGGCGGCTCGGCTGCGCGCCAAGCCATGCGGTTGAACCCTGCTGGCCAGGTTGCCGCCCAGGTCCGGCTGGCGCTGCGCCGGGATGATCCGACTGCCCCTGCCCTGGTTGCCGTCCTGTCGCCAGCCGCCCGGACCGAGCCGGCGCTGGTGCTGGACCTAGCCCGCTGGTATCGGCGCGCCGGCCTGGACAAGGATGCCGCCAACGTTTGGACCACCCTCGGTTCGGCGGCGGAGGAAGCAGCCCCGCCTGATCGTCGCGCCGCGTTCTGGAGCGAGCGCAACGAGCTGGCCCGCCGTCTGCTCCGCTTCGGCAATCCGGCGGACGCCTACGCCGTCGTCAACGGCGCCGTGCGCGCCGGGGAAGCCGGGCTGGACGCCGAGTTCCTGGCAGGCTGGATCACGCTGCGCCGGCTGGATCGGCCAGAGGTCGCGGCCCGGCACTTCACGGCTTTGGCCCGGCTGTCCCGTGCCGCCATCACCCAGGGGCGTGCGGGCTTCTGGCTGGGTCACAGCCGCGCGGCCGCCGGCGACCCGGACGGCGCCCGTGCCGCTTACCTGGCCGCCGCCGCTTGGCCGATGACGTATTACGGCCAGCTCGCCGCGTCGGCGCTTGGCGAGGACCCGCTCGCCCTATCGCAACGCATCCTGTCCGAGCACGGACCCGGTTGGACCGAGGACGCGGCAGCGGCCTTCGCCGGGCAAGAGCTGGTGCGTGCGGCGGCGCTGCTGGTGGCGTGGGGAGAGCCGCGCCGTGCCCGTCCCTTCCTGCTCCGGCTGGACGACCTAGCAGATGAGCCTGGGATGCGGGCGCTGGCCGCGCGCTTTGCCGGGGACCTCGGCCTGCCGGACCAGGCGGTTGCCATCGCCCGCCGCGCCGGACGGGATGGCGTGGTGCTGGGGGAGGCCGGCTGGCCCCGCCCGGTGTCGCCGCCGGAGGGCGTCGTCGAGCCTGCGGTCGCGCTGGGGCTGATCCGGCAGGAAAGCAGCTTCGACGCCGGCGCCGGCAGTCCGGTTGGCGCACGCGGCCTGATGCAGTTGATGCCGGCCACCGCCGCCGCCGTGGCCCGGCGCTTGAACGAGCCGGCCAGCGTGCCTGCCCTGACCGCGGACCCCGCCTACAACATGCGGCTGGGCACGGCATACCTGCGAGGCTTGCTGGATCAGTTCGATGGCGCGCTGCCGTTGGCCCTGGCCGGCTACAACGCCGGGCCGCACCGGGTGCAGGCCTGGCTGACGGCGCAGGGCGACCCGCTTGCCGGCGGGGTGGACATGCTGGACTGGATCGAGATGATCCCCTTCAACGAAACCCGGAACTATGTGCAGCGCGTGATCGAGAACATCGTGATCTACCGTGCCCAACGCGGCGATGCGGCGCCGCATCCCTTGTCACGATGGCTGGGATGGGCTGCAGCGACGGAGGCGGCGCGGTGACGGCGGACCTGGCAGCCGCCGCTGCTGACGTGCTGGGTCGGCTGCGCGCACGGGGGATGATGGCGGCGACGGCCGAAAGCTGCACCGGCGGGCTGATCGCGGCGGCGCTGACCGCCATCGCCGGATCGTCCGACGTGGTGGACCGGGGCTTCGTTACCTATTCCAACGCTGCGAAGACCGAGATGCTTGGCGTGGATCCCGCGCTGATCCAATCGCATGGCGCCGTCAGCAAACCGGTTGCGGCGGCGATGGCGGAGGGTGCTCTGCAACGTTCCCAGGCTTCGCTCACGATCGCCGTGACCGGCGTTGCCGGGCCTGGTGGCGGCACGCCGGACAAGCCCGTAGGAACCGTATGGTTCGGACTGGCGTCCCGGGGCGGGGCCGTGCTGACCGAGGTCAAGGTCTTTCCGGGTAGCCGCGACGACGTACGGACAGCTACGGTGCTGCATGCTCTGCACATGCTGAGCCGTGCGAGCGATGATGCGTGGGCCTCCGCCAGCCCTGCCGACACTCCCTAGTGGCAGCGGGCGGGCACTGCGCCCCGTAGCACCGGCCTATTGTCGGTAAGAGGCGGGTAGACGACGCACCCTAGGGCGACTGGTGCGGCCCTGTTGACCGAGGAAGACTGGGTTGGGCTGTTCGAGCTTGCGAAGCTTCGCACCGCAGCAAAGGTGCCAGAAGAGTCGCGCGCTTCAGCCGGGTGAGTGTCACCCGATGCGCCCTTCCAAATCCCAGCACTCAACCGAGCGCTGGGGTCCGCAACGCGGTACGTTAGCCTAGTCAGCCCAGGGAAGGCCGGCCCCTATGTTGACCTGAATTCATCTTTAATGGCGTGAGGACGAACCGCCTTACTCCATCACCGGCGCGAGTTTCTGCACTGAAGCGACATCATCGCCCAGCCATTTCGAATTCTTGGCTGTGCCATCGAAAGTCGCGCTGGTTTTGAACAGCTCGTACTTCCCCTGCAAGGCATAAGGCTTGCTGCGTGCCAGCAACTCCGCCACCTTCGCTTTGTCCATCGGCTGGAATGTCCGGGCCGCCGTGAACGCTTGATCCAAGTCGCGCTGGCTCTCGACACCGGTGATGACCACCGAGGTCGGGAGGTTCAACGAGTAGTGCAAGTACTCCAGCGGCTGGATCGGCGCGTTGCTCTTGAGCAGCACGCTGTCGCCAAATGTCTTCATGCCCAGCACCGCGATGCCCTGCTCCACCAGATGCGGCAGCACGCCGTGGGCGAAGGAGCGGAAATGCGCGTCCATCACATTCAGCGGCATTTGGCAGGAGTCGAACTGGAAGCCGCGCTCGGCGGCGACTGACAGCATCTGCAGGTGGATGCGCGGGTCCTTGTGCCCGGTGAATCCGATGAAGCGCAGCTTGCCGGCCTTCTTCGCCTCCAGGAAGCCTTCCATCGCCCCGTCCTCTGCGAAGACGCGGTCCGGGTCATCGAAGCGGAGGATCTCGTGGTGCTGCACGAGGTCGATGTGGTCAGTCCGCAGGCGCTTCAGCGAGGTGTCAATCTGGTCCAGGGCTTCCTTCTTGGTGCGCCCGTCCATCTTGGACATCAGGAACACCTTGTTGCGGTAGCCGCCCTGCTCCAGGGCGACACCCATACGCAGCTCGGACCGGCCCTCGTTGTAGTCCCAGCAGTTGTCCATGAAGGTGATGCCGCGGTCCACTCCCTCGTGGACCAGCCGCACTGCCTCGTCGTCCGTCAGCACGCTCTTGCCGAGGTGGAAGCCACCCATGCCGATGGCCGAGATGCGCTCCTCCGAGCGGCCGAAGCGGCGATAGAGCATGTCGCCGCGCCTCTCCCCGGGATCGGACACAAAAAGAAGATCGGCCGGGTCCGCCACGGTATTGCCGGGTAGGGACGTGAGCGGGGCCGGGGATGGCGCGGCCTGCGCCACGCCTGCAGCTGCGGCTACGCCGCCGCCCAAGGCTGCAGTTTGGATGAAATCACGACGGTCCATGGCACGCTCCTTTGGTCATGTCATCTCGGCGATGCGGCGGGCGGCACCCAGCAGCCGCAACGCCGCGCAGGCGGCGCCATAGCCGTTGTCTATGTTCACAACGGTGATGCCCGGCGCGCAGGAGGACAGGATTGCATCCAATGCTGCGCGCCCCCCGGCCGCGACACCATACCCGACGGACGTCGGAACCGCGATCACGACGCCCGGAACAAGTCCCGCGAGCACGCTGGGCAGGGCAGCATCCATCCCGGCGGCGACGATGATCACGGGCGTCGCGCGAATTTCTTCTAGCCGCCGGGTCAAGCGCCACAACCCGGCGACGCCGACATCTGCAATCAGCACCGCCGCTTCGCCGTGGAAGGCCAGGGTCCGCACCGCTTCCCGGGCAACCGGCACGTCGGAGGTGCCAGCGCAGACGACTGCCACCCGCCCTCTGAACGCCGCCTCGGGATGGTCGCCGAACACGGCGGTTTCCGATACCGGGCAGTAGTCAAGCCGCTCGCGGAGGTCGGCGTCCAGGGCAGCGAACTTGGCGGGGTCGAGCCGCGTCAGCAGCATGGACGCGCCCCGTGCGGCGGCTTCCGCGAGGATGGCATCAATCTGTGCAGGGGACTTCCCGGCGGAGAACACCGCCTCGTCCAACCCGATCCGTTCCCGGCGCCCAAAATCCAGCACAAACTCGGCGGCGGCACTCATGCGCCTGGCACCAGGAAGGCGCTGCCCACGCGGTAGGGTGCGAAGCCGATGGGGCGCCCAGCTAAACCCGTCGGGGCTGCCGCGGCGATTAGCCGCTCCAACGCCGTCCGTTCCGCCTCATTGAATTTGACCAGGCTTACGGGATCGAGCTCGATCACCACGCCCGCCGCCCGCACCCGGCACCGTACAGACCGTGCAGCACCGCCCTCCGCACCGAGCCGCTCGGCCACCAGGCGTTCAGCCTCGTGCACAAAGGCAAGCACCTCCGGTTCAACCCGGATACCCGTCTCGATACGGCTGGACAGGCAAGGCGCCGAGGGAAGCTCGGCGATGTCCCGCAATCCCATAGTGCGCGCCAGTGCCCTGACCGCAGACTTGCTGTATTCGGCTTCCACGAAGGGATGGCGCACACCATGGTTTCGCGCTGCGTCCAAGCCGGGGCGATACTCGCCGAGGTCGTCCAGGTTGGCGCCGGACACGACCTGCCATGGCGTCTCCGCCGCGATGGAACCATACAGGTTGGTCTTGCAGAAAAAGCACCGGTTGACGGGATTGGCGCGATAGGCCGGGTCGGCGAACTCCCCCGCATCAATCACCCGAAGCTGCCATCCCGCCCGTGCCGCCTCATCACGGACGCGTGCCGTCGCCTGGGCGGGAACGGCGGGGGACATCGCGTGGACGGCCAGCACGGCACCTGGGCCGAGCAACCGGTGGGCGAAGCTTGCCAGCGTCATGCTGTCCACCCCACCGCTTACTGCGACGGCAACTGGGGCGGCATCCTGCAACGCCTGCTCCAGCCGGCCTGACGCGGCAGTCAACGCGGGTCTCCCGCCAGAACCGCCTGTTCGGCCTTCCGGCGCAGGGCGACCCTGGCAGCGTGCCCGTCTTGCCCCAGCAGGTCGTCGGATTCCGCCTTGGCCGTGCGACCGCCGGGGCGATCCACGGATTTCACGCGCACCATCTGGCCGCCCACCTCCACGGTGTCCGATCGCCTGGCCAGCGCAGCGCCGGAAACACGGTGGTGGCGCAAGCCGATCGTGGTGGTTTCGCGAAAGCACGCGCTGATCGCTTCATCCAGGGCGTCTGCACGGACCAGGGCGCGCACATGCGTCATCATGCGGCCCTTCTTGCCGAATACCGGCATCTGCACGACGTCGAAGATGTCGGGGTGGGTCCGCAGTCGGTCCAACCCCATTGCAAGCTCCTCTGCCGACTGGTCATCCACCTCGAACTCTATGATCCCCAGTTCCCGGTGGCCCGGCGCCATTGGCGTTTCGATAAGCGGCATTTGAACATCGGCCATCTGAACGAAGGCTAGGAGGCGGACGCAGTTCGGAATGCCCGGCAGGGTGCGCGTCCCAAAGCCAAGCCCGGTGCGATGCAGCCGGCGGAGGTCATGCGATGGCAGGTTGTCACCGCAGAGGTACCGCAGGATGGCGGCGCCAGTGGGTGTGACCCGCTCGCCACCTACCCCGTCATCCATCGTGGCAAAGCCCTGGAGCAGCAGCGCCGTTGCCGGCGCCGGGATCGGCAGCCAGCCATGAGCGGTGTTGACCCGGCCGCTTCCCAATGGGAGCGGCCCCACGGTCCATGTGGCCGGGGAAAGAACGGCAGCGAGATGCGCCGCCGCCACGATGTCGGCAATCGAGTCCCAAGCGCCGACCTCGTGGAATGCCACATCCGCCACCTCGATGCCATGCACCCGCGCCTCCGCCCGTGCGAGGTGCTCGAAGATGGCCAAGGCGCCGTCGCGCACAGCCGGATCGAGCGGCGCCCGTTCAATCAGGGCGCGTATCCCTACCCAGCTTTGATGCGGGCTGTGGCTTTGCACGTGCTGGCTGTGTTCATGATGATCGTGGTGGTCATGTTCGTGGTGACCGTGCTCGTGGCGCTGATCGTTCCCCATCGCGGGCAGTTCCACACTGAAGCGGCGACCTTGGAGCACGCCGTCATGGTGGGGGAGCAGCCGGCATCGCACCCGCTCAGACCCCGCAACTGCTGCCACGCTGGCCAGGGTGCCCGCTTCATGCTCCGGAAACGCATCCAGCACGGCGGCGGTGAACATGTCGCCTGCCATGCCGCCGAGCGCGTCTATCTGGAGCTGCATGGATTCTGGGAAGGTTTTGGGCATGCAGTACGAACGTGCGGCCGTACCGGAAGGTTCATCCCGGGTGCCGCGCTTCTCAGGAGTTTAACGGCATGAAAGAGGCTGGCTGATGTCCAATATCGTAACTGTCCCATACCCAGCCTGAAGCAGCCCACGGCATTGCAGCTTCGGCTCTTTCTGTTCAACTGTGGGGGCAGGCATGCACATAAAGCTGGGGCTGGTGATCTGACGGGCGAAGCGCTTGGCCTAGAGCTACCCGGCGTAGCGTCGCTGAGGTGGCTGCCGCCAGCGTTTTGAAAGAAAGTTGATCCCGAGGCATGTGAGGCTTTCCCGGCTTTGACCCCTGCATTCCTGCGCCATCACCGCGGGTGATATCGAGGCAATGTAAGGATTGCGCGTGGAGCGCCTGGATTATCGCGCCGCAAGCGGTTCGCGATCAGGGAGAGCATACATCAGGCGCAATGGCCGCCGCCAGTCAGGCCGCCAGTCCAAGCCCGGCAAGCAGGCCCCGGACAACGGATGCAGCTACCCAGGCGCTGCCGTCTTTTTTGCCTGGCGAACGGCGCGGCGGTGTGCCTTGATATCGTCCATCGTCACGTAACCGCGTTTCGCAGTGTCTATTGCGGCGTAGTCCCGCACGACCGCGTTCATCCGGCCGGCACGCGCCTGTTCCAGCGTCAGGTGACCGTCATGGGTCGTATTCGCGGCGTCAAAACGTTCCTGCATGGTCCGGCGGCGATGCGTGGGCGCGGCGTCCGCCGGCGCCGGGGCTGCAGCCGTTGCCGGCCGGGCCGAACGAGGCGCGGTAGGCTGGGTGGGCTGTGCGGCAGGCTGCGCCAGGACTGGACCAGTCAGCAGGGCCAACGCAGCGGCAATCGTCGTCAAACGCATCTTGAACTCCTCCAAGCGACTTGGGTCAGGCCGCGGCAGCTTGGCGCAAGACGGCCACAGCGTCATCCATGTCGCGGCTGCTGACGTCCAGGTGCGTGCAAGCCCGTGCCCGGAAACGGCCCATGACGGAGATCAGCACACCTTCCGCCCGTGCCCGCACCGCAAGTTCCTGCGCGGGCATCCCTGCTGCCTCGGTGTCTATGTAAACCAGGTTGGTTTCCGGCATCGTGACACTCAACCCCCGCACCTGCGCCAGTCCGCGCGCCAGGACGCGTGCGTTCGCGTGGTCGTCTGCCAACCGGGTCACGTTGTGGTCCAGCGCGTAAAGGCACGCGGCGGCACACAGGCCGCCTTGCCTGAGCGCCCCGCCCATCCGCTGCTTCCAGCGCCAGGCGGCGTCGATCACCTCGGCCGATCCCGCCAGCACCGCACCGAGCGGCGCCCCCAACCCCTTGGTAAAGTCCAGCCAAACCGTGTCGTAGCCAGCCGCCATCTCCGCCGCGGACACGCCGGACGCGACCACGGCGTTCATCAGCCGTGCCCCGTCCATGTGCGTCACCATGCCGTTGGCCCGGGCAACCTCGGCAACCCCGTTGAGCGCGTCCAGGCTCCAGACTGCGCCGCCTCCCAGGTTCGCGGTCTGCTCGACGGCGACCATGCGCTGGCTGGGCGAGTATCGCGACACCGGGCGTATTGCCGCGGCCAGCGCCGCAGCCGAAAAGATGCCGTCCGGCCCGTTTAGCGGACTGACCTGCACGCCTGCAAGTGCCCACGGCGCGCCACCCTCGGACGTGCTGATATGGGCCGTGTGATGCGCCAGGATCTCGTCGCCGGGCCGGCACTGCGTAAGGATTGCGACCTCGTTGCACATGGTGCCGGAGGGCAGGAACATCGCCGCCTCCTTGCCCAGGACCGTCGTCATGCGGTCGCACAGCATGTTGATGGTGGGGTCGGACCCGCCCTGCTCATCGCCGACCTCTGCCTCCATCATCGCCGCCTTCATGGCGGCGGAGGGCTTGGTCTGGGTGTCGGAATACAGGTTGATACGGACGGGAACCGAGGTGTCGAAACGGGGCGGAGCATACATTCAGATCAACCTTTTGCTGGGACTGTCGCCGGGCTGACGGCAATTGTCGCAGTCGGCTGGCCGTAGACATCTCGTGCCCGCTTGAGGAATGCATTGACCATCAGCCGCACGGCCTCGTTGAACACGACGCCGATGGCGGCCTGCAGCAGCCGGCTCTTGAACTCGAACTCCACGAAGAACTTCACTTCGCAACCCCTGGGG
>CAXTDP010000062.1:0-14337 GCA_964242295.1 uncultured Acetobacteraceae bacterium
ACTGGGATTGACCCGCGCGTGCTGATCGGCGGGGCCGAGATGGTGACGGGCGGCGGCCAACCGGCGGGCCAGTATGCGCCGCAGCAGCCGCAGCAGCAGGTCCAGTCCGGAACGCCGCCGGACGCCGCCGGTACCTTCGTGGCGAAGATCCTGGGCGAGACCGAGGACGTTTGGTCCGCCGAGCTGCCGCGGCAGGCCAATTTGCAGTATGTCCGGCCCGTGCTGGTCCTGTTCTCCGGGCGTACGCAGTCCGGGTGCGGCACGGCGCAGGCGGCGTCGGGACCATTCTATTGCCCGCTGGACCGCAAGCTATATTTGGACACGGCCTTTTTTGCTGAAATGCAGCAACGGTTCGGCGGCGGTGGCGAGTTCGCCTATGCGTATGTGATCTCGCATGAGATCGGCCATCACGTGCAGAACCTGCTGGGGCTGCTGCCGAAGGTGCAGGCGGCGGAGCGGGATGCCCAGGACCCGGCGGTGGCCAAGAACCTGTCGGTGCGGACGGAACTGATGGCAGACTGCCTCGCTGGCGTTTGGGCCAACAAGATGAACGAACGCCACGCCAACCTGGGCGCCAACGACATCCAGCAGGCAGCGCGTACCGCCAGCAGCATCGGCGACGACCGCATCGCCCGGGAGTCCGGGCGGGCAGTTGTTCCCGACAGCTTCACCCACGGCACATCGGAGCAGCGGACGCGGTGGCTGGGGACTGGCTTGCAGCAGGGGACGATTGCCACGTGCAACACGTTCCAGGGGGCAATCTAAGCAGGCCCACGCCGCCTTCCACGCAGGCGGCCGGCAGCCGTGGCAGGCCGCGTAAGCCTGCTTAGTTTTTTACTCGTGCGCGCACCTCCAGAAGCTTGCTTAGGGGCAGCGCCCATGGACTGCGCCTGATGCCAGCACGTACCCGCTTACCAAGTATTACCTGGGCTGCACGGCTCCGGCGAGTGTAACCTCTTCCACGCCCAGCACCGCCGCATGGCTGCGGCGGATCGCGGTTGCGGTGCCGGAGGCGAATTGCCGCCACACCAGCATCGCTACGATCCCGCACGTCGCAGCCATAAACGCCTCCGGCCCGACCAGCCAGGTCAAAGCCGCAAGCGCAAAGTAGTAGCCGCGGATGCCGGCGTTGAAGCTGCGAACGGCAAGGGATAGCAGCGCGCCCAGTTCCTGGGCGATCCGGTCCCGCTGGGCAACGCCCGGTTTGGGAGGCGCGGCGCCGATCATCGCCAGGGTGTAGTTGAGCTGGCGCAGTGCCCAGCTCAGCTTCAGGAAGGTGTGGGCGAACACCAGCAGCAGCAGCAGCAGCTTGCATTCCATAAACACCCGCCCGGTCTTGGCGGTGAAGGCTAGTTCCTGCACCGTCGCATAGGTCCGGTCGAACCCGCCCAGCAAGCCGAGCAGCGCCGCCATCGCCACCATCGTCGTAGACGCGAAGAACGTCGCGCTGTGGACGGTGTGCCCGATCAGCGAGGCATCGGTGATTCGGTTGTCCCGCCCCAGCATCGTCGCCATCCAGGCCCGGCGCACCTGGCCCATGCGGGCGGTGATGCTGCCGGGCCAGGGCATGGCGTGGATGGCCTGGCCGTAGCCAAGCCACGCCGCCAGGAACCAAGCCAGCGCCGCCAGGTCGAGCCGGCCCATGTCGGCGGGCAGGTGTTCTATCATCGGTAAGCCTCCGTCTTGCCCGTGAGCATCGGATGAGGTTTTGTGCAGTGCAACATAATTCGTTGCGAGGAGCGTGCATGGCAGCCGAGGCGATGGCGGGGGCAGGGGGAATGCGGGACGCCCTGGTGGTTCTGGGGGCAGCCGCAGTGGTGATCCCGCTGTTCCATCGTATCCGGGTCAGCCCGGTGCTGGGCTTCATGCTGGTGGGCATGGCGGTTGGTCCTGCCGGGCTGGGCACGCTGGCGGAGGCGTTGCCGGCGCTGCGCTGGGTCACCATCGCCGACCGCGGACGGATCGAGCCGTTGGCCGACCTCGGCGTCGTGCTGCTGCTGTTCATGATCGGGCTGGAGCTGCCCTGGGAGCGCATCAAGACCATGCGCCGCCTGGTATTCGGCCTGGGATCGGTGCAACTGGCCGGCAGCACCGTGGCCGTCGCGGGCGCGGCCGTGCTGCTGGGGATGGCGCCAGCCGCGGCCGGGGTGGTGGCGCTCGCCCTGGCGATGTCCAGCACGGCGGTGGTCGCGCAGGTGCTGGCGGAGGAGCGGCGGATGACCGGCCTGGTCGGCCGCGTCAGCTTTGCGGTGCTGCTGTTCCAAGACCTGATGCTGGTGCCGGTGCTGTTCGGGTTGGGGGCGGCCGGCGGCGGCGCAGGCTGGGCCGGGTTTGCCCTGGCGGTGCTGAAGGCGTTGGGCATGGTGGCGGTCATCGTCGGCGGCGGCCGGTTGGCGCTGCGGCCCCTGTTCCGCGGCGTCGCCCGCACCGGTAGCCCGGAGCTGTTCATGGCCGCCTGCCTGCTGGTGGTGCTTGGCACGGGCGTGGCAGCTGACGCGGCCGGGCTGTCCATGGCGCTGGGCGCGCTGATCGCTGGGCTGCTGCTGGCGGAAACCGAGTATCGCCGGCAGATCGAAGTTACGGTGGAACCGTTCAAGGGCCTGCTGCTGGGGGTTTTCCTGATCTCCATCGGCATGAGCCTCGACCTGGCGCGCATTGCAAGGGACCCGCTGCCGGTACTGGGGGCGGCGCTGGGGCTGGTGGCTGTCAAGGCGACAGTGACGGCGGTCCTGGCCCGCGGCTTCGGGCTGCGGCTGCGCGTCGGCGGTCCCGCCGGATTGCTGCTGGGGCCGGGGGGCGAGTTCAGCTTCGTCATCCTCGGGCTGGCCCAGGCGTCCGGCCTGGTCGGCCCGGCGCTGGGCGGCTTCGCCTTCATCGTGGCGGCGCTGACGATGGCGACCATCCCATTGCTGTCCCGCCTCGGCACCCTGCTGGCCGGCCGGCGTCCGGTGCAGGTTGCGGCGGACCTGCTGCCGCCGGAGATGCCTGGGGACGGGCCGCCGCCGGTGATCCTGGCCGGGTTCGGCCGGGTCGGGCAGACGGTGGCGGCGCTGCTGGACGCGCACGCCCTGCCTTGGGTCGCGGTGGACAGCGACGCCGACCGGGTGGCGGTGCAACGGCGGGGGGGCAGGGCGGTCTATTACGGCGACATCACCCGGCCGGAGCTGCTGCACCTGATCGGCCTGGCGGACGCCCGTGCCCTGGTGGTGACGATAGACGACCGTGCCCGTGCCGATGCACTGGTGCAGACTGCCCGCGCCGAACGGCCGGACCTGCTGATCGTCGCCCGCGCCCGCGACGGCCGGCATGCGGCGCGGCTGTATGCGCTGGGCGCGTCGGACGCGGTGCCGGAAACCATCGAGGCGAGCCTTCAACTCTCCGAGGCCGTGCTGGTGGACCTTGGCGTGCCGATGGGTCCGGTGCTGGTATCCATCCACGAGCGCCGGGCGGCGCTGCAAGGGGAGATCAGGGCGATGGCGCCAGGAGCAACCGTGGTGTCAAGAGGCCAGGTCAGGTTGCGGCGGCGATGACCTTCACCTCCTATGCCCAGAACTTCGAGGACGTGACCCTTTGGCGTGCGCTGCGCGACGTGGAGGCCGGATTCTACGTGGACGTGGGCGCCTGGGACCCCGACCTGGACTCCGTCACGCGTGCGTTCAGCGAACGTGGGTGGCGCGGGGTCAACGTCGAGCCGCTGCCCAGCCGGCACGCCGCCCTGCAAGCGCGCCGCCTGCGCGACGTGAACCTGCTGGCTGCCCTGGGCGCCGCGCCGGGGACGGCGGAGCTTTTCGACGTGGAAGCCAAGGGCCTTTCCACCCTGGACCCGGCGTTGGCCGCCTCCGCAACCGGGGTGCATGGCTACGGAGTCGTGCGCCGGACGGTGCAGGTGTTGACACTGGCAGACGTTTGCGAGGCCCACGTTCCCGGGCCGGTCCACTTCCTCAAGGTGGACTGCGAAGGCGCGGAGCGCGCGGTGCTGGAGGGCGCTGATTTCACCCGGTGGCGTCCCTGGGTCGTGCTGGTTGAAGCGCTGGACCCGCGCACCCTGCAGCCGAACCACACCGCCTGGGAGGACCTGCTGCTTGCGGCGGGCTACCGGTTCGTATGGTTCGACGCGCTGAACCGCTTCTAT
Source organism: uncultured Acetobacteraceae bacterium (assembly GCA_964242295.1). Classification (GTDB taxonomy): domain Bacteria; phylum Pseudomonadota; class Alphaproteobacteria; order Acetobacterales; family Acetobacteraceae; genus DASWOJ01. The sequence continues at coordinate 4,133 of CAXTDP010000062.1, forward strand.
GTGGCGGAGGAGCACCACGAGGGCCTGGCGCCCCGGCTGGCGCTGCCGCCCAACGTGTTCGACGACTTCGTGCGTGCCGCGGTGCCACCGTCTCCCGCGCCTGCGGCCGATCCCTTGGATGCCTGACGGGCGATGACTGGGAGCACGACGGCCCCTATCTCTGGCACCAGCCCGGGCGTAGCTTCCTACAAATCATGTGCGAACTTCTTGGCATGAGTGCCAACGTGCCGACCGACATCTGCTTCAGCTTCGCTGGCTTGGTGCCGCGCGGCGGGGCGACGGCACCGCACGCCGATGGCTGGGGCATCACCTTCTACGAGGGCCGGGGCTGCCGCGCCTTCCACGACCCCAAGCCCAGCGCGCAGAGCGAGATTGCGCAGTTCCTGATTGGGCATCCCATACGCAGCGGGATCGTGATCTCGCACATCCGCCGGGCCAACCGAGGCGGCGTGTCGCTGGAGAACACGCATCCCTTCACGCGCGAGCTGTGGGGCCGGGCCTGGACGTTCGCGCATAACGGCCAGCTCCGCGGGGTAAAACGCTTGCCTCTGGGCGTCCACCGGCCGATCGGCACCACGGACAGTGAGCATGCCTTCTGCTGGATGCTGGCGCAGTTGCGCGACCGCTGGCCTTCGCCTCCGGGGGATGCGACGCTATCCGCGCATGTGGCCGCGCTTGCTGGGCAGTTGTCCGACCTGGGCGTGTTCAACATGCTGATGAGCGACGGACGGCAGCTATTCTGCTTCTGCGGCACCAAGCTCGCCTGGATCACCCGCCGGGCGCCGTTCGGCCCCGCGACCCTGGTGGATGAGGATCTGACCGCTGATTTCAGCCAGGTGACAACGCCTGGCGACATCGTGAGCGTTGTTGCCACCCGGCCGCTGACGCGGGATGAGACTTGGACGACGATGCGGCGCGGCGAGTTCGTGGTGTTCAAGGGCGGTGTGGCGTCAGCTAGCCCTCGGATGGCTCGTGGGCGTTCACGAATGGCGGCGGCTTGACGGCGGATAGCGTCGTGGCCTGCGCTGCTGTCGGATACTTGTCGCGCACCGCGGGCGGCAGGGTCTGCGGACGCCCGGTTTCCAACGCCCGGCCGATGGCGGCCACCACGCGCACGTCTAGCAGGCCCTCCTCCCCGTCCGGCTCCACCGGACGGTCGTGCAGGACGCAGTCGGAGAAATACTGAGTTTCGCCGCCGAACTGGTCCACGGCAGGGAAGCTGCGCCCGGTCGTCTTCTCGCCCATCGTCAGCGTGTGCTTGAGCGGACCGGGAAACGCGAAGCCCGGCTGAACCAACAGGTCGCCGTCCGTGCCTTGGATACGGTAATGGCTGTGGCTGTTCAGCCCGTATGCTACGGTGAACTGCGCCAGACGGTTGCCGGGGAAGCGCAGCGTAACAGACACGGTATCATCGAAGTCGAAGCCGAACTCGGGGTGGCGCAGGCCCATCGCCGTGACCTCGATGGGTTCCGCGCCGAACAGGTTGCGGCAGGCGTTGATGGGATACGGCCCCATGTCGGCGACCGGACCCGCCCAAAACCCGTGCTTGGCGCGGTGGTTGGCCTTAGACACATGCTGCGAGAAGGCCGAGGTGAACAGCCGCGCCTTGCCCAACTCGCCGGCGCGTACCATGCGTATGGCCTCCAGCGTCGCCGGCTCGAAGTGCAGGCGGTAGGCGACCAGCAGCTTGGCGCCGGTCTCGTCGGCTGCGGCCTGGATGGCGAGGCAATCCTCCTCGCTGGTGGCCATCGGCTTTTCCAGCAAGACGTGAAGGCCTCGCTCCAGAGCGGGGACGGCGAAGTCGCGGTGCTGCCAATTGGGCAGGGCAAGGTAGATTGCGTCGAACTGGCCGCTATCGAGCGCCTTCGTGTAGGCGTCGTAGTGATAGGTGTTGGTGATGCCGTAGCGCTTGCCGAGGGCCTGGGCCTTTTCCTCGTCGCCGGTGACGATGGCGGTCATCTCGGAGTTGCCGGTGTGGGCGACGCCGGGCATGAAGGCGGCCTGGCTGATCCACCCGGCGCCGACGACGGCGTAGCGGACTTTGCTGCCTTGGACCTTATGCGCCATCGCGTTCTTCCTCGTGTTGCCGGGTGTAGCAGCGCGGTGGCGTGATGGGGGTTCCCGTCAGGCCGCCGTGTAACCCCCATCCACCAGCAGGCTCTGCCCCGTCACATACAGGCTCGCCGGCCCCGCCAGGAACACCGCCGCCCCCACGATGTCGCTGTCAGTACCGAACCGCCCCATCGGGGTCTGCGCCAGCAGGCGTCCGGCCATCGCCTCGTTCTCCCGCATCCCCGCGGTCAGGTCGGTCTCGAAGTAGCCCGGCGCGATGCAGTTCACCCGCACGCCCTTCGGCGCCCAATCCAGCGCCAGCGACTTCGTCAGCAGCTCTACCCCGCCCTTGGTTGCGTTGTATGGCGCCGACCGCCGCAGGCCGACGTGCCCGGCGACGCTGCTGATCGTGATGATCGAGCCCCGCCCGGCGGCGGCCATCACCGAGCCGATGTGCTTGCAGCACAGGAAGGTGCCGGTAAGGTTCACGTCAATGATGTGCTGCCACTCGGCCAGCGTCGTCCGCTCGATGCCGGCATAGATCGGGTTCACCCCGGCGTTGTTGACCAGCACGTGGACCGCGCCGAACCGCTCCAGCGCCGCATCGCGCAGCGCCAGCACGTCGGCCTCCTTGGACACGTCCGCCACCACAGCCAGCACATCCGGCCCGATCGCGACGGCGGCCGCCTGCAGCGTCGCATCTGTCCGGCCGCACAGCACCAGCTTGGCGCCATGGCGGTGCAGGCCCTCGGCAATCGCCCGCCCCAGGCCACGGCCGCCGCCGGTGACGATGGCGACGTGGCCAGTCAGGTCGAAGGTGTCGCTCAATGGATGATCTCCCCCGCTTTACCCGCAGGATTGACGCCGCGATGACGATTGGCAACCTGTGGCGAGTGGGGCGTGGGCAGTCCATTTCACTGCGGCCAGCCATCGGGGGCGGGACACGCCGGTTTGACCGCCTTGTGGCCCCCGCACCACTGCGCTACACGCGCCGGCTGGATGCCGCCGCAGCGGCGCACCGCGGGCGTGGTGGAATTGGTAGACACGCCAGACTTAGGATCTGGTGGCGTAAGCCGTGGGGGTTCAAGTCCCTCCGCCCGCACCATACCGCCCCTTTACCGGGGGCGCAGGCACAAGGACGGGTTTAGAAATGCAGGTTACCGAGACGCTCCACGACGGCCTCAAGCGCGGCTGGTCCGTCACCGTGCCCGTGGCCGACATCGAGGGCAAGCGCACGGCCAAGCTGCAGGAGATCGGCCGCACCGTCCGCCTGCCGGGTTTCCGCCCCGGCAAGGTGCCGCTGACCATCGTCCGCCAGCGCTATGGCAACGCGGTCATGTCCGAAGTGCTGGAGGAGAGCGTCAACACCGCCACCCAGCAGGTCCTGACCGAGCGTGGCCTGCGCGCCGCCGGGCAGCCGAAGGTGGACGTGACCCAGTTGGACGAAAAGCAGGACCTGCAGTTCAACGTCGAGGTCGAGCTGCTGCCCGACATCGCCATGCCGGACTTCAGCGCACTTCACCTGACCCGTCACCGCGCGGAGCCGTCGCCCGAGACCATTGACAAGGCCCTGACCGAGCTGGCCGCCCGCCGCCGGACCCTGGTGGAGGTGACCGAGGACCGCGGCGCACAGAAAGGCGACACCCTGACGGTTGACTACACCGGCATGGTGGACGGCGTTGCCTTCCCTGGCGGCACCGGCACGGCCATGCAGGTCGAGTTGGGCGCTGAGGGCTTCATCCCCGGCTTTTCCGAAGGGATGGAGGGAATGCGCCCCGGCGAGGAGCGCCAGATCAGCGTCACCTTCCCCGAGGAATATCACGCCAAGGAACTGGCCGGCAAAGCCGCCACCTTCGACATCAAGGCGACAGCGCTGCAGCAGTCCACCCCGCCGGTGATTGACGAGAGCCTGGCGGAGCAGTTCGGCTTCGACGACCTTGAAAGCCTGCGCAAGATCATCGCCGGGCAGATCCAGCGCGAATACGATGGCGTGAGCCGCATGCGGATCAAGCGCGACCTGCTGGACCAGCTTGCCAAGGGCGCCGACTTCCCGGTGCCGCCCAGCATGGTCGAGGCCGAGTTCAATGGCATCTGGACCCGTGTGGAGGCCGACCGCAAGGAGGGAAAGGGGGACGAGGAAGATAAGGCCAAGGACGACGAGACGCTGAAGGCGGAGTATCGTGGCATCGCCGAGCGCCGCGTGCGCCTGGGATTGCTGCTGTCGGAGATCGGCCGCCAGAACAGCATCCAGGTCGGAGCGGACGAGTTGCAGCGTGCCATGCGAGCGGAGGCAGCCCGCTACCAGGGCCAGGAAGCGCAGGTGCTGGAGTTCTTCCGCAAGAACCCGCAAGCCGCGGACGGCCTGCGCGGCCCGATCTTCGAGGACAAGACGGTGGACTTCATCCTGGAGTCTGCCAACGTCGAAACAAAGGTCGTGACGCCCGAAGAGCTATCAGCGGACCCGGACGCTTCACCGGTCCAAGCTGATGCCGAGGCCAGCGAATTGTCTGGCCCCGTGGCGAACGAGGCTGCAGCCGGAGAAGCGCCCGCCACGGATGCCGCAGCCGCCGACCATGCGGAGCACCCCGGCGCCTGATTGCCGGCGACCTGAGCACCCTGGACAACCAGCCGGGGCGTATCTGGCTGGCGTCCGGCCTGGGACGGCCCATCTAATCCCATATCGGCTGCCGCGTCCGTGGTGGCGGCCATCGAGAGGAACCTAATATGTTCGGCATCCGGGACCGCGATCCGGTCGAGATTTACAATCAAGCCCTGGTGCCCATGGTGGTCGAGCAGTCCGCTCGGGGCGAGCGCGCGTTCGACATCTATTCCCGCCTGCTCAAGGAGCGGATCGTCTTCCTGACCGGCGCGGTGTATGATCAGGCGGCGGCGGTGATCTGCGCCCAGTTGTTGTTCCTGGAGTCTGATAACCCCAGCAAGGACATCAGCTTCTACATCAATAGTCCCGGTGGCGTCGTCTCTGCGGGCCTCGCGATCTATGACACCATGCAGTATATCCGCAGTCCCGTAAGCACCCTGTGCATCGGCCAGGCCGCCAGCATGGGCAGTCTGTTGCTGTGCGCCGGCGCCAAAGGCAAGCGATATGCAACGCCGAACGCTCGGGTGATGGTCCACCAGCCTAGCGGCGGCGCCCAAGGTCAGGCGACCGACATCGAAATCCAGGCAAAGGAGATACTTACCCTCCGCAAGCGCCTGAACGAGATTTATGTCCGCCACACCGGGCAGGAACTGACCGCCATCGAGGCTAAGCTCGAGCGCGACAGCTACATGTCGGCTGAGGAAGCCCGTGACTTCGGCTTGGTGGACATCGTCGTCGAGAATCGCCCGGCTCCTGTTGAGCCGACGAAGCCTTAAGGGTAGGCCCCCCGTGCTGGGCGTTGCAGCTTAAAGGTTGCAATCTACCTGGCACGGGCACACTTCTTGCTCCGTCTCACCGATGTCACAATAGCGGTCTAAAGGTGTCCCAATCGGGCCATCAGCGGTCTGCGTTGGCCTCTGGCCTTGTTCGCCTACCTGGCCAGGTCTAATCTTTCTGGGATTGTCCCCGTAGGTGCGGGGCAGGAGTGTCCATGAGCAAGTCGTCCGGCGATTCCAAGAACACCCTTTACTGCTCGTTCTGTGGCAAGTCGCAGCATGAGGTCCGCAAGCTCATTGCAGGCCCCACCGTGTTCATCTGCGATGAGTGCGTCGAGCTTTGCATGGACATCATCCGCGAGGAGCATAAGACGCACCTGGTGAAGTCCCGTGATGGTGTGCCAACGCCCAAGGAAATCTGCAAGGTCCTGGATGATTATGTGATCGGCCAGGCTCACGCCAAGAAAGTCCTAAGCGTTGCGGTCCACAACCACTACAAGCGTCTGGCGCATGGCGCCAAGAACAATGATGTGGAGATCGCCAAGAGTAACATCATGCTTGTTGGCCCAACCGGGTCCGGCAAGACGTTGTTGGCGCAGACCTTGGCTCGCATCCTTGACGTTCCATTCACGATGGCGGATGCCACCACGTTGACCGAGGCCGGCTATGTCGGCGAGGATGTGGAGAACATCATCCTCAAGCTGCTGCAAGCCGCAGACTACAACGTCGAGCGAGCGCAGCGCGGCATCGTGTATATTGACGAAGTGGATAAGATCAGCCGCAAGTCTGACAATCCCAGCATCACCCGCGACGTGAGCGGCGAGGGCGTGCAGCAAGCGTTGCTGAAGATCATGGAGGGCACTGTGGCCTCCGTGCCGCCGCAGGGCGGGCGCAAGCATCCGCAGCAGGAATTCCTGCAGGTGGACACGACCAATATCCTGTTCATCTGCGGTGGTGCGTTCTCGGGCCTGGAGAAGATCATCGGCGCCCGTGGCAAGGGCAGCGGCATTGGCTACGGTGCAGAGGTGCGCGCTCCGGACGAACGCCGTACCGGTGCCATTCTGCGCGAGGTCGAGCCCGAGGACCTGCTCAAGTTTGGCCTGATCCCGGAGTTCATCGGCCGCTTGCCGGTTGTCGCAACGCTAGAGGACCTGGATGAAGCGGCCCTGGTCGAAATCTTGACAAAGCCTAAGAATGCTTTGTCGAAACAGTATGCTAGGCTTTTCGAGATGGAGGGCGTGAAGCTCTCGTTTACCGAAGATGCATTGAAGTCGGTCGCTACCCGCGCCATCGCCCGGAAGACTGGCGCACGCGGTCTGCGCTCAATCATGGAGGCTATCCTGCTGTCCACCATGTTCGATCTTCCCGGCCTGGATGGGGTGGAGGAGGTCACAATCAACCGTGAGGTTGCTGAAAGCCGCGCCAATCCCCTGTTCACCTACGGGAAGGGCAGAGCGGAGGGTGGCGCCTGATCGCGGGCCGAACCTCGCCTGGGGCTGGGCCTTGCTGTCCTGCCCCGGGCTGCCGATATCGTCTAAGCAGGTCCACCCACCTGCAAGGGTTTCTGCCCTGTAAAGGTTGGGATGCGTGCCATGAAGGGCGCATCACCGCCCTGATCGTCCAACTGGAGGTCCTATGAAAGAGCCAGAGACGCCGAAGTCTGCGTCCGATGCCGTTGCGTCCGGCGCGATGGCAGTGTTGCCCCTGCGTGACATTGTTGTCTTCCCGCACATGATCGTTCCGCTGTTTGTTGGTCGCGAGAAGTCGGTGCGTGCATTGGAAGCGGTGATGAAGGACGACAAGCAAATCCTGCTCGTCGCCCAGAAGAACGCGTCGCATGAAGATCCCGGCCCGGACGACATCTACGGTGTTGGTACGGTATCCACGATACTGCAACTGCTCAAGTTGCCTGACGGCACCGTCAAGGTGCTGGTCGAGGGCGGCAGCCGTGCCCGCATTACTGGGTTCACGGAAACCGACAGTTACTTTGAGGCCACGACCGAAGCACTTCCGGACGAGGAAGCCGGCGCAAGCGAGTTGGAAGCCCTGGGCCGCACCGTCGTCGGGCAGTTCGAGCAGTATATCAAGCTGAATAAGAAGATTGCTCCAGAGGTCTTGGTGTCCTTGAACCAGATCGAGGAGCCGAGCAAGCTGGCCGACACCATCTCGGCCCACCTGAACCTCAAGATCGCCGAAAAGCAGGAGTTGCTGGAGGCCGCTAAGGTCGGTGACCGGCTCGAGCGCGTGTTCGCGCACATGGAGTCGGAGATTGGCGTCCTGCAGGTGGAAAAGCGCATCCGGAACCGCGTCAAGCGGCAGATGGAGAAGACCCAGCGCGAATATTACCTGAACGAGCAGCTCAAGGCGATTCAGAAGGAGTTGGGAGAGGGCGAGGACGGCAAGGACGAGACTGCTGAGCTGGAGGAGCGGATTAAGAAGACAAAGTTCACCAAGGAGGCGCGCGAGAAGGCGATGTCCGAGCTGAAGAAGCTGCGGACCATGAGCCCGATGAGCGCCGAGAGTACCGTCGTCCGCAACTACCTAGACTGGATGCTGTCCATACCGTGGAAGAAGCGCAGCAAGGTCAGCAACGACGTGCTGGAAGCCGAGCGGATCCTTGATGCCGACCATTATGGGCTGGACAAGGTCAAGGAGCGGATTCTCGAGTATCTTGCCGTCCAGTCACGCAGCCCAAAGATCAAGGGGCCGATTTTGTGCCTCGTAGGGCCGCCGGGCGTCGGCAAAACATCCCTAGGGAAGAGTATCGCCAAGGCGACGCAGCGTAATTTCGTTCGGATGTCGCTGGGCGGCGTGCGAGACGAGGCAGAAGTGCGAGGACACCGCCGGACCTATATCGGCTCGATGCCGGGCAAGGTCGTGCAGGGCATGAAGAAGGCCAAAACGAGCAATCCGCTGTTCTTGCTGGACGAGATTGACAAGCTTGGCTCCGATTGGCGCGGAGACCCATCCTCGGCACTGCTGGAGGTCTTGGACCCCGAGCAGAACTCGACGTTCGCGGACCACTACTTGGAGGTGGACTACGACCTGTCGGATGTCATGTTCGTTACTACGGCCAACAGCCTCAAGATGCCGCAGCCGCTGCTGGACCGGATGGAGATCATCCGCATCGCCGGCTACACCGAGGATGAGAAGGTTGAGATCGCCAAGCGGCACCTCGTCAGCAAGCAGGCCGAGGCAAACGGGCTGAAGCCGGAGGAGTGGTCGCTGCATGACGACGCCATCCGTGATCTGGTGCGTTATTATACTCGCGAGGCCGGCGTACGCAGCCTGGAGCGGGAGATAGCCAATGTGGCCCGCAAGGTCGTGAAGGAGATCGTGACGAAGAAGGCCAAGAAGGTCGCGATCAACCGCAAGAACCTTGAGAAGTATGCCGGAGTCCGCCGCTTCCGGTACGGCGAGACTGAGGCAGAGGACATGGTCGGCGTTGTCACCGGTCTGGCCTGGACCGAGGTCGGCGGCGAGATCCTCACGATCGAGAGCGTCATGGTGCCCGGCAAGGGCAGCATCAAGCATACCGGCAAGCTCGGCGATGTGATGCAGGAGAGCGTGTCCGCGGCGCTTAGCTACGTCCGCAGCCGTGCTACCAGCTTTGGCATCAAGCCGACGCTGTTCGAGAAACGTGACATTCATGTGCACGTGCCAGAGGGCGCGACGCCAAAGGACGGGCCGTCGGCAGGCGTGGCGATGGCGACCAGCATCATCAGTGTGATGACCGGCATTCCGGTAAGGCGCGATGTGGCAATGACGGGTGAGATCACCCTGCGTGGCCGGATCCTGCCGATCGGTGGTCTCAAGGAGAAGCTGCTGGCAGCGTTGAGAGCCGGGATCACCACCGTGTTCATTCCCAAGGAGAATGAGAAGGATTTGGTGGAGATCGCCGACAACGTGAAAAAGAGCCTCAAGGTGATTGCCGTGTCCCACGTGGACGAGGTGATAAGTCAGGCGCTAGCCCGTAAGCCCGAGGCGATCGAGTGGGAGGAGCCAATCGATCCAGTGGTGCCGCCGCCGGTTCAGCCTACCACCCATCTGCCGCACTAGCTCCGGCGGCCACGCCGGGTTCTGGTGGGGCTGACCGCGGCTTCTTTGCAACGTTGCAGTTGATCCGGCACGTCGAGGCGACTCGGCGTGCCGGCTTTCGTTGCGGGCCGTGCGGGGCGCCGATACTGTCCCGCGAACGGAAGCGGCGGTGACATGGCGCACGATGGATTTGCTGGGATGCCGCCGGCATCCGGCTCACGGTCCCAGCGGAAGACAGGCAACTCGTCCATGACCCGGACAGATCTAGTTCATGCCGTCGCGGGTGAACTTGATGTGCCGATCAGCCGCGCCGGGGAAGCGGTGGATGCCGTTCTGCACGTCATCGAGCGCGGGCTACAGGACGGTCAGGATGTCCGTCTGGCCGGGTTCGGCACCTTCGCCGTATCCACCCGCAAGGCAACGACTGGCCGCAATCCCCGCACGGGGGAGGTCATCGCGGTGCCATCTACGCGGTCAGTCAAATTCCGCCCTGGCAAGCCGCTGCGGGACGCGGTAAGCGGCACAGGCGTGCGTGAGCAGGCTGGGGGCGGTTAGCTCAGCGGTAGAGCGTCTCGTTTACACCGAGATGGCCGGCGGTTCGATCCCGTCACCGCCCATTCCCGCTTTCCACGTCCAGGCGTCTTGACGCCGCCCCGCACCCGCCGTAGATCGTGCGCCCTGCCGCTGCGGGAGTAGCTCAGTTGGTTAGAGCGCCGGCCTGTCACGCCGGAGGTCGCGGG
>CAXTDP010000063.1:0-14334 GCA_964242295.1 uncultured Acetobacteraceae bacterium
CAGCCGGCTCTTGAACTCGAACTCCACGAAGAACTTCACTTCGCAACCCCTGGGGTTCGGCTCGAACGACCACTGGTTGTTCAGGTAACGGAACGGGCCATTCTCGTATTTCACCTGGACCATGCGCGGCCGATCCAGGCTGACACGGCTGGTGAAGCTCTCGCGAAACATCTTGAAGCCGATGGTCAGGTCGGCCACCAGCAGGTCCTCGGTCCGGCTCCGCACCCTGGCGCCGGCGCACCAGGGCAGGAACTCCGGATACTTGCCGACATCGGCCACCAGATCGAACATCTGCTCAGGCGTGTAAGGCAGCACTTTCCGCTCGGCGTGGGTGGGCATTCCTCAGGCCACCACGGTGGCAAGCTGGCGGGCGCGGGCATCGCTCAACTGCGCGAAATCGGCATCGGCATGGTAGGAGCTGCGCGTGAGCGGGGTAGCGCTGACCATCAGGAAGCCCTTGGCGCGAGCCATCGCGGCATACTCGCCGAACTCATCCGGCGGCACGAAGCGGTCCACGGCGGCATGCTTCACCGTGGGCTGCAGATACTGGCCGAGCGTCAGGAAGTCCACGTCCGCCACCCGTAGGTCATCCATCACTTGCAGAACTTCCATCCGCTGCTCCCCCAATCCCAGCATCAGGCCGGACTTGGTGAAGATCGTGGGGTCCACCAGCTTCACCCGGTCCAGCAGCCGTAGCGACTGGTAGTAGCGTGCGCCGGGCCGGATGGTTGTGTAGAGCCGCGGCACCGTCTCCAAGTTGTGGTTGAACACGTCCGGCCGTGCCGCCGCCACGACTTCCAGGGCGCCGGGCTTACGAAGGAAGTCGGGCGTCAGCACCTCGATCGTCGTGCCCGGCGCCGCGCCGCGGATAGCGCGGATCACCGCGGCGAAGTGCCCGGCGCCACCATCCGCCAGGTCGTCGCGGTCCACAGACGTGATGACGATGTGCTGCAGGCCGAGCTTGGCGACCGCGTCCGCTACCCGCGCCGGCTCGTCGCCGTCCAGCGCGTTCGGCTGACCGGTGCGGACGTTGCAAAAGCTGCACGCACGGGTGCAAGTGTCGCCCATGATCATCATGGTGGCGTGGCGCTGCGACCAGCACTCACCGATGTTGGGGCAGGCCGCCTCCTCGCATACCGTCACCAGCCGGTTCTCACGCATCAGGGCGCGGGTTTCGTGGTAGGTCGGGTGGTTGGGGGCGCGCACCCGGATCCAATCCGGCTTGCGCTGAATCGGGTTGTCAGGACGGTTCGCCTTTTCCGGATGGCGCGAGACGCCGAGGCGATGGTCAATCAGGACACGCGTGGCCATGGATGACTCCTGCGGAGCAATGCTGGGTCCGCATGTCTCAGATGATGGGGCGGCACAATCCAGTCAAGCGACCCTGGCCCTAAGCGCCATCCTGTCCTGCTCCCTCTCCTTCCGGGAGAGGGTTGGGGTGAGGAGATCTTGGCTGCCAATTAAGGGGCGGTGGGCGTTATGGGATCAATGCTGCATACGGAAAATATGGCATTTGCCCGCCCCCTCACCCCGGCCCTCTCCCGCAGAGAGAGGGAGCAGAAACACGGAAGCTTCTGCTAGAAATGGATGGCCCGGCCCCAGGCGCCTAGCACGGACTCGTGCATTGTCTCGCTGACAGTCGGGTGCGGAAAGACGGTGTGCATCAACTCGACCTCCGTCGTCTCCAAGGTGCGGGCGATGGCATAGCCTTGGATCATCTCCGTCACCTCGGCGCCGATCATGTGGGCGCCGAGCAACTCTCCGGTCTTGGCGTCGAACACGGTCTTGACCATGCCCTCCGGCTCGCCCATCGCAATGGCCTTGCCGTTGCCGATGAACGGGAAGCGGCCAACCTTGACCTCGTAGCCCGCCTCCTTTGCCTTCGCCTCCGTCATGCCGACCGAGGCGATCTGCGGGCGGCTGTAGGTGCAGCCCGGGATGTTGCCGACGTGCAGCGGCTGAACGTCGTTCTGCCGGGCAATGGCCTCGACGCAGATCACGCCCTCGTGGCTCGCCTTGTGCGCCAGCCAGGGCGCCCCGGTCACGTCGCCAATGGCATACACGCCGGGCTCGCCGGTGCGGCAGTATTCGTCAATGACGATGTGGCTGCGCTCGACCTTCACGCCCGTGCCTTCGAGGCCGATGTCCTCGACGTTGCCGACGATCCCCACGGCGGAGATCACCCGGTCCACCGTCATCTCGGTCGTTTTGCCGCCGGCCTCGATGGTGGCCGTCACGCTATCGGCGTTCTTCGCGGCCTTCGTCACCTTGGCGGCAGTCATGATCTTGATGCCCTGCTTCTCGAACGCCTTGCGGGCGAAGGCGCTGATCTCCTCGTCCTCAACCGGCAGGATGCGGTCCAGCAACTCGATCACCGTGACCTCGGCGCCCATATTGCGATAGAAGCTGGCGAACTCGATGCCGATGGCGCCGGAGCCGATCACCAGCAGCGACTTCGGCATGGCCGGCGGCACCATCGCCTCGCGGTACGTCCAGATCAGTTTGCCGTCGCCCTCCAGCCCCGGCAGTTGCCGGGCGCGGGCGCCGGACGCCAGGATAATGTGCGGGGCGGTCAGCAGGATTTCCTTGCCGTCCTTCGTCACCGCAAGGGTATTCTTGCCGGCCAGGCGCCCCTGTCCCTCGACCACCGTGATCTTGTTCTTCTTCATCAGGTGGGTGACGCCGGATGACAACTGCTTGGCAATGCCGCGCGAACGCTTTACCACCGCAGGCAGGTCGAACCGGATGTTGTCCGCCGCAAACCCGAACTCCCCGAGGTTGTGCAGCAGGTGGTTGATCTCGGACGAACGCAGCAGCGCCTTGGTCGGGATGCAGCCCCAGTTGAGGCAGATGCCGCCGAGGTTCTCGCGTTCCACGACGGCGGCCTTCATGCCGAGCTGCGCGGCGCGTATGGCGGCGACGTAGCCGCCGGGGCCGCCGCCGAGGACGATCAGGTCGAACTTGGTTTCCATCAGGGCTTCTCCGGACCGGCCTACAACATCAGGCTAAGTGGGTCCTCGACGATGTTCTTGAACACCTGCATCCATTCCGCACCTAGGGCGCCATCGGCGACCCGGTGGTCCACGGACAAGGTGCAGGTCATGACGGTGGCAATGGCCAGCGCACCATTCTTCACCACCGGACGCGGTTCCCCGGCGCCTACCGCCAGGATGCCGGCCTGCGGCGGGTTGATGATGGCGGTGAACTGCCGCACCCCGAACATCCCGAGATTGCTGATCGAGAAGCTGCCGCCCTGGAACTCCTCGGGCTTCAGCTTGCCGGACTTAGCGCGGGCACCGAGGTCCTTCATCTCGTTGCTGATCGTCGCCAACCCCTTCTGGTCGGCCTTGCGGACGATGGGGGTGATGAGGCCGTCCGGCATGGATACGGCGACGCTGATATCCACGTCGTCGTAAACGACCGTGGCTTCGTCGGTGTAGCTGGCGTTCATCTTCGGCACCCGGCGCAACGCGGCCGCGCAGGCCTTGATGACCAGATCGTTGACGGACAGCTTGAAGGCGCCCTTACCTTCCTTCGGCGCACGGGCATTCAGGTCGGCGCGCAGCTTAAGCAGCGCGTCCAGCTCGATGTCCATCGTGACGTAGAAGTTCGGCACTTGCTGGTGGCTTTCCAGCAAGCGGCGGGCAATCACCTTCCGCATGGTGCTGTTGGGCACGAGTTGGTGTGGCGCGGTGATCGGCGCGGCCTTTGGTGGCGCTGGGATGCCGGATGGGGCGGGCGCTGGCGCAGCGGGCTTGACCTGCTGGACCGGCGTGGCCTGGACCGCATCCGTCTCGCGCCCGCCGGCCTCCGCCTGGATGCCTGCAGCTTGCGGCGCCGCGGTGCCCGGCCCGGCGGCCTGCTTTGCCTCGATGTCGGCGCGGATGATGCGGCCGTTCGGGCCGCTGCCCTTCATGGCGGACAGGTCAATGCCAGCCTGCTTTGCCATGCGCCGGGCAAGAGGAGAGGCGAATACCCGCCCAGCCTGTTGGTCGTGGCCGTTGGCGACTGGCGCCGGCACCGGGCCGGATATTGGTGCCGCCGCAGCAACGGCAGGCGTGGCCGCCGCCAATGCGGGCGTTGCCGCAGGCGACGGCGCCGCCGCGGGGGGGGCAGCAACCGTAGGAGCCGGCGCGGCGGCGTCCTCCCCCTCACCTTGCAGCACCGCGATCGGGTCGTTGACCTTCACGCCGGCAGTGCCGTCGGCGACCAGGATCTTGCTTAGTATCCCTTCGTCAACGGCCTCGACCTCCATCGTGGCCTTGTCCGTCTCGATCTCGGCGATTACGTCGCCGGCGCGTATCTCCTCGCCTTCCTTTTTGAGCCAGCGGGCCAGCGTGCCCTCGGTCATGGTCGGCGACAGCGCCGGCATCAGGATGTTGGTCGGCATATCGGGCGCCCCTAGACGATCTTCTTCACGGCATCCACCACCCAGCCCGGCTGCGGCAGGGCCAGCTTCTCCAGGTTTGCGGCATAGGGCAGCGGCACGTCCAGCCCGGCGACCCGCACCGGCGGCGCGTCCAGCCAGTCGAAGCAGTGCTCGATGATCTGCATCGCGATCTCCGCGCCGATGCCGGCATAGGGCCAGCCCTCCTCCACCGTCACCAGCCGGCTGGTCTTCTTCACGCTGTCCACGATGGTCTGCGTGTCCATTGGGCGCAGGCTGCGGAGGTTGATGACCTCGGCCTCCACGCCCTGCTCTGCCAGGGTCTCGGCGGCCTTCATCGCGACGCCGACCATGATGCTGTAGGCGACGATGGTGACGTGCTGGCCGGTCCGCTCGACCTTCGCCTTGCCGATCGGCAGGATAAAGTCCTCGTCGGTTGGGCACTCGAAGGTCTGGCCGTAGAGGATTTCGTTCTCAAGCACGATGACCGGGTTCGGGTCGCGTATGGCGGCGCGCAGCAGCCCCTTGGCGTCGGCGGCCGACCACGGCGCCACCACCTTCAGGCCGGGGCAGTGGGCATACCACGACGCATAATCCTGGCTGTGCTGCGCGCCCACGCGGGACGCGGCGCCGTTCGGGCCGCGGAACACGATCGGGCAGCCCATCTGGCCGCCGGACATATACAGCGTCTTGGCGGCGGAGTTGATGATGTGGTCGATCGCCTGCATGGCGAAGTTGAAGGTCATGAACTCGACGATCGGCCGCAGCCCGTCCATTGCCGCGCCGACCGCCATGCCGGTGAAGCCGTGCTCGGTGATCGGCATGTCGATTATGCGGCGCTCGCCGAACTCGTCCAGCAGGCCTTGGCTGATCTTGTAGGCGCCCTGGTATTGCGCGACCTCCTCGCCGATCAGGAACACCCGGTCGTCGGCGCGCAGTTCGGCTGCCATGGCGTCGCGCAGGGCTTCGCGCACGGTGGTCGGCTTGGTCGGTCCCCAGTCCTTCTCCGGCGCAGCCGCCGCAGTGGTCGGCACGGCCTGGCTGGCGGTCGCCTTATCAGCAACGACGCTTTCGCTCTCGGACGTCGGCTTGGGAGAGGCCGGTGCGGGAGCCGGCGCTGCGGCCGGTACCGGTGGCGCGGCCGGTGCGGGCGCAACAGCCTGACCGTCCCCGTTCAGCACGGCGATCGGCGTGTTCACAGCGACGCCGTCCGTACCCTCTTCGATCAGGATATGCGACAGCTTGCCTTCGTCAACGGCCTCGACCTCCATGGTCGCCTTGTCGGTCTCGATCTCGGCGATGACATCCCCGGCGCGCACGTCCTCGCCAACCTTCTTCAGCCACCGGGCCAGCTTGCCTTCGGTCATCGTCGGCGACAGTGCCGGCATCAGGATTTGCGTGGACAAGGCCTATCCCTCCACGAGGATGTCGGTCCACAGCTCGCGCTCGTCCGGTTCCGGGCTGCTTTGCGCGAAGTCGGCGGCTTCCTGCACGCGGGCCTTGATGTCGCCGTCAATCTTCTTGAACTGTTCGTCCGTCACGCCCAACGCTTCCAGCAGATGCCGCGCGCCCTCGATGGGATCGCGTTCAGTCCGCATCTTCTGGACCTCCTCGCGGGTGCGGTATTTCGCCGGGTCGGACATGGAATGGCCGCGATAGCGGTAGGTTTGCACCTCCATCACGAACGGCCCCTTCCCAGCACGGCAATGCTCCACCGCATGTTCCGCCGCCGCCTTCACCGCGGTGACGTCCATGCCGTCCACCTGTGCGCCTGGGATGCCCCAGGGCGCACCGTTCTTGGACAGGTCATGCGATGCCGACGACCGCTCCAGGCTGGTGCCCATGCCATACTTGTTGTTCTCGATCACATAAAGGCACGGTAGCTTCAGCAAGGCCGCCAGGTTGAAGCTCTCGTAGACTTGGCCTTGGTTGGACGCGCCATCGCCGAAGTAGGTCGCGCTGACCCGGTCATTGCCCCGATACCAGTTGGCCATCGCCAACCCCGTGCCGATGCTGACCTGCGCGCCCACGATGCCATGCCCGCCGAAGAACCGCTTCTCCTTGCTGAACATGTGCATGGAGCCGCCCTTGCCCCTGGAGTAGCCGCCGCTGCGCCCGGTCAGCTCCGCCATGACACCGCGCGGCTCCATCCCGGTGGCCAGCATGTGGCCGTGGTCGCGGTAGGAGGTGATGACCTGGTCACCCTCGCCCAGCGACGCCTGGATGCCGACGACGACCGCCTCCTGGCCGATATACAAGTGGCAGAAGCCGCCGATCAGGCCCATGCCGTAGAGCTGACCGGCCTTCTCCTCGAAACGGCGTATCAGCAGCATGTCGCCATAGGCCTGCATGAGCTGGTCGCGGTTCATGGACTGGTTCGTTGCCGGGGCCGGTGAGGCCGCCGCAGCCTGGACCTCGCCTACATCCTGTTCCGCTGCTTGGGCCATGCGCGCCGCCTCCGTCCCTAAGAATGTCTCTCTGGGACACCTAGCCCTACGAGGGAGCAACGACAACCCCAGGCGGCGCAGGACGGCTGTGAACAAACTCCGCAACATACTGTTGTGCAATGCAATACGGCCCTTGCCCAATCGCCGGCGCAAAGCGGCGACGCTGATCCCTAGAGGCTTGCGCAGCGATGAACCTAAGCAGCCCTGCGTGGCCTGGTCACGCCCCGTGCCCTCCAAGTTCCGACGCGCACAGGCCCAGCTAGAACAAGCGCTTATCTGCTCCGTATGGAACGACGATGTCCGCCGGGTCGGCCACGTTCAGCATCGCACGCGCCCGCTCGTCCAGCGTATCCGGGTCCAGGCGTTGGGTACGCAGGCCCATCACCCGGCGCTCCCAGGTATCACGCTCGGCCTGCACCCGGGCAAGCTCGGCCTGTACGGATGTCAACTGCTCCTGTCGCACCGCGTAGGCTTTCAGCCCTCGCTCGCCTTGCGTCGCGTTCCAGCCGAAATAGCCGACCAGCGCTACAAAGATGGCCGGCGCGACGGCTGCCAGCAACTGACGCTTCAATCCGTCCCAGAATCTCATCTCTACGCCTCGCGGTTCACACCGACGTTACTCGATTGCCGGCCTCCGCACAGCCGAAAACGTCTAACGGCGCAGGATCGTGCGTCCGGCGTAGCGGGCTGCCGGGCCAAGCTCGGCCTCGATGCGGATGAGTTGGTTATACTTCGCCGTCCGGTCGCTGCGCGCCAGGCTGCCGGTCTTGATCTGCCCGCAATTGGTGGCCACGGCCAGGTCGGCGATGGTCGAGTCCTCGGTTTCGCCGGACCGGTGGCTCATCACCGCGGAGTAGCCGGCGCGCTGCGCCACCTCCATCGCGTCGAGCGTTTCCGTCAGCGTGCCGATCTGGTTCACCTTCACCAGGATGGAATTCGCCGTCCCCGCCTCGATGCCGCGCCGCAGACGCTCGGTGTTGGTCACGAACAGGTCGTCGCCGACCAACTGCACCTTGCCGCCCAGCACCTCCGTCAGGTGCCGCCAGCCGTCCCAGTCGTCCTCGCTGCACCCGTCCTCGATGGACATGATCGGGTAGCGCCCAACCAGGTCAGCCAGGTAGGCGACCATCCCGGCGGAGTCGAGCCGCTTGCCCTCCCCTACGATGTCATAGGTGCCGTCCCGAAAGAACTCGGTCGCGGCGCAGTCCAGCGCAAAGGTCACGTCCTCGCCAGGCCGATAGCCCGCGGTCTCGCACGCCTTGCTGATGAAGCCCAGCGCCTCGTCGGCGGAGGACAGGTTGGGCGCGAAGCCGCCCTCGTCCCCTACATTGGTATTGTGCCCGGCGTCGTGCAGCGCCCGCTTGAGTGCCTGGAAGATTTCGGACCCCATGCGCACGGCATCGGCGAAGGTCGGGGCGCCCACCGGCTGCACCATGAACTCCTGGATGTCTATCGGATTGTCCGCGTGCTGGCCGCCGTTCACGATGTTCATCATCGGCACCGGCAAGGTGCGTGCGAACACGCCGCCGACATAGCGATATAGCGGCTGCCCCAACTCCGCCGCCGCCGCCTTGGCGACCGCCAGCGACACCGCCAGGATGGCATTCGCGCCCAGCCGTGCCTTGTTCGGGGTGCCGTCGAGGTCAATCATGATCTCGTCCAGCTTGACCTGCTGAAACGGGTCCATGCCGCCCAGGGCGTCGAAGATCTCCCCCTCCACATTGGCGCAGGCGGTCCGCACGCCCTTGCCGCCATAGCGCGACTTGTCGCCGTCACGCAGCTCGACCGCCTCATGCGCGCCGGTGCTGGCGCCGCTGGGCACGATGGCGCGGCCGACTGCACCGCTATCCAGCACGACCTCCGCCTCCACCGTGGGGTTGCCCCGGCTGTCCAGGACTTCACGGGCGATCAGGTCGGCAATGGCGCTCATTACAGGAGGGTCCCGGTTGTGGTTGGTGAGGTCAGGCGCGGCTTCATGAAGTCATCCAGGGCACGCAGCCCGGCGATCAGTGCCGGCATTTCCCGCAATGGGATCATGTTTGGCCCGTCGCTCGGGGCATGGTCGGGATCCTCATGGGTTTCGATGAACAGCGCCGCGACGCCCACAGCCAGGGCGGCGCGGGCCAGCACCGGCGCGAAATCCCGCTGGCCGCCCGAGGACCCGCCGTGCCCGCCGGGCTGCTGCACGGAATGCGTGGCGTCGAACACCACCGGGTAGCCCGTGCGCGCCATCACCGGCAGCCCGCGAAAGTCCGTCACCAGCGTGTTGTAGCCGAAGCTGACGCCGCGCTCGGTCAGCAGGATGCTCTCATTACCGGTGGCGGCGATCTTGGCGGCGACGTTGGCCATGTCCCAGGGCGCCAGGAACTGGCCCTTTTTCACGTTGATCGCTCGGCCGGTTTCGCCCGCCGCCAGCAGCAGGTCGGTCTGCCGGCACAGGAAGGCGGGGATCTGCAGGATGTCCACGGCTTCTGCCGCCGGCTCGCACTGTTCGGGCGCATGCACATCGGTCAGCACGGGAATGCGGAACCGCTCGCGGACGGCGGCCAGGATGCTCAGGCCGCGTATGATGCCGACGCCGCGGGCCGCGCCGCCGCTGGTGCGGTTTGCCTTGTCGTAGCTGGACTTGTAGATCAGCGGCACGCCGGCTGCTTGGGCGATGCCGCTCAGCGCGTCCGCCATCTCGAAGGCATGGCTTTCGGACTCGATCTGGCAGGGGCCGGCGATCAATACGAACGGCCGGTCGTTGCCGATCTCCACGTCGCGCACCCGGACGGTGCGGATTTCGCCGGGTGTCGCGTCAGACAAGGCGGGACTGCTTTACGGCAGCCCGGATAAAGCCGGAGAACAGCGGATGCGGCGCCAGCGGCTTCGACTTCAGCTCGGGATGATACTGCACGCCGATGAACCAGGGGTGGTCCGGGCGCTCGACGATTTCCGGCAGGATGCCGTCCGGCGACATGCCGGAAAAGCGCAGTCCCTGGGCCTCGATCCCCTCGCGGTAATGCACGTTGACCTCCCAGCGATGGCGGTGCCGCTCCTGGATGCGCGTCGTGCCATAGACCGCGCTGACGAGCGAGTCCGGCGCAAGCTCCGCCGGGTAGGCGCCCAGGCGCATGGTGCCGCCGAGGTTGCCGCCCTCTGCCCGCCGCTCCATCTCGTTGCCCCTGGCCCACTCCGTCAGCAAGCCGACGACCGGGTTCTCGCACGGGCCGAACTCCGTGCTGGACGCGTCGGGCAGATGGAGCTGGTTCCGCGCGCACTCGATGACTGCCATCTGCATGCCGAAGCAGATGCCCAGGAACGGCACCCGCCGCTCCCGCGCAAAGCGGACGGCGGCGATCTTGCCTTCCGTCCCGCGCTCGCCGAAGCCGCCGGGCACCAGGATGCCGTGCACGCCCTCCAACTGGGCGACGGTGTCCGGCTGCTCGAAAACCTGGCTGTCCACCCAGTCCAACTGCACCTTGACCCGGTTCTGGATGCCGCCGTGCACCAGGGCCTCCGCCAGGCTTTTGTAGCTGTCGAGCAGGTTGGTATACTTGCCGACCACCGCGATCCGCACCTCGCCCTCGGGCGCGCGGACCAGGTCCACGATGCGCTGCCAGGGCCGCAGGTCGGGCTCGGCATCGAAGGGTAGGCCGAAGTGGCGCAGCACCTCCCGGTCCATGCCTTCCTTGTGGTAGCTGATCGGCACGGCATAGATCGTGTCCACATCTAGTGCTGCGACCACCGCCTGCGGACGGACATTGCAAAAGCTGGCGATCTTGCGCCGTTCCGCATCCGGGATCGCCCGGTCGCAGCGACACAGCAGCATCTGCGGCTGGATGCCGACGTTCTGCAGCTCCTTGACGGAGTGCTGGGTCGGCTTGGTCTTCAGCTCGCCGGCGGACGGGATGTAGGGCACCAGCGTCAGGTGGACGAACATGGTCTGCGCCGGGCCGAGGTCGTTGCCGAGCTGGCGTATCGCTTCCAGGAACGGCAGGCTCTCGATGTCGCCGACGGTGCCGCCGATCTCGATCAGGGCGAAGTCCAGCCCCGCCGTGTCGCGGGTGATCGCCTCCTTGATGGCGTCAGTGATGTGCGGGATAACCTGGACGGTGGCGCCGAGGTAGTCGCCCCGGCGTTCCTTGGCGATCACCTCGGAGTAGATGCGTCCGGTGGTGGCGTTGTCGGCCTGGGTCGCATGGACGCCGGTGAAGCGCTCGTAATGGCCAAGGTCCAGGTCGGTCTCGGCGCCATCGTCGGTGACGAACACCTCGCCGTGCTGGTAGGGGCTCATGGTCCCCGGGTCCACGTTCAAGTAGGGGTCCAGCTTGCGCAGGCGCACATTGTAGCCGCGCGCCTGCAGCAACGTGCCCAGGGCCGCCGAAGCGATGCCTTTGCCAAGCGAGGAGACCACGCCGCCGGTGATGAATACGAACCGCGTCATGGAAGGCCGTGATACACCGGATGCAGCTCCCGGCAACACCCCGGGTCTTGCATCCCAGCCCAGCGCCGCACCCGCGCTAGTTCGTCGGGACTGCTGGACCCCGCGGAGCCGCAGGAACCGGAGCCGAATCGGCGCCCGACCCGGGAGTTGCCGGAGCCGAGGCCGGCGGCACGTCCAGCAGCGACGGCCGGGCATGGCCGACGGCGCCGCGGTTCAGCAGCGCCAGCGTCAGCGACAGCACGAAGAACGCCGTTCCCAGAACGGCCGTGGTGCGAGTCAGCAGGTTGGTCGTGCCCCGCCCCGACATGAACCCGCCCATGCCCTGCGATGTGCCGATGCCCAGGCCCCCGCCCTCGCTGCGCTGGATCAGCACGACGCCGATCAGGGCAAGGGTGATGAATAGATGGATGATGAGCAAAGCGGTCGTCATGGCGTGGGGTTCCTAGCGGCACGCGCGTCATACCCGGCCCGGCGCCGCGTGGGAAGCTAAGCAGACCTTTGGAGCGTCTGCGCGGGAACAATACCCAAGCAGGCCAGGTGTGGTTTGGCTCCACCAATGGCACTTGGGCCAAGGCAAGCCGGGCGAACCTGTTTACACGCTGGCAAGGCTACACGGTGGTCAAGCTGGCCCTGGCGATGCCGAGGAAGTCCGCCGCCACCAGGCTGGCGCCGCCCACCAGCGCGCCACCGACTTCCGGCAGACTCAGCAGCCCGGCCGCGTTGTCCGGCTTCACCGAGCCGCCATAAAGAATGCGCAGTCCCGCCCCGGCATCCCCCAGATCCGCCACAAGCTGCTTGCGTATGTGCGCGTGCATGGCCGCCACGTCCCCCGAGGTAGGAACCCGCCCGGTGCCGATGGCCCAGATCGGCTCATAGGCCACGACGCCGGAAAACCCGGGCGGCAAGCTGCCCGCCAACTGCGCGCCCACGACGGTGCGCGCCTGCCCCGCTTCCCGCTGGGCCTCGGTTTCTCCCACGCAGACGATGGGGACAAGCCTGGCCTCTGCCACGGCGGCGGCCTTGCGGCGGACCACCGCATCGGTTTCCCCATGCCCCTGCCGGCGCTCGGAATGGCCCAGGATCACCCAGGCCGCGCCGGCGTCACGCAGCATGGGGGCGGACACGTCGCCGGTATGGGCACCGCCCGGCGCGCTGTGGCAGTCCTGGCCGCCGACCGCAACGGGGCTGCCTGCCAGCAGGCCGGCCACCTGGGCCAGCACCGTCATCGGCGGGCACACCAGCAGGTCGCACCCGGGAACGCCGTCCCGCAGCGCCGCCGCCAGCGCCGCAGCATCCGCCTGCAATCCATTCATCTTCCAGTTGCCGGCGATCAGTGGCTGCATCACTGTGGTCCCATCTGCTGTTCCAGCCCTTATAGCCGGGGCCGCCGCGGTGCAAACGGGAGCGGCTGGCATAAGGCGGGCGCCATGCCTATGGTGCCGGCGCTGATTGGGACCTGACCGATGCTCGCCATGTTTCGCCGCTTCCTGGGCACCTGGGCCGCCCGGGTGTTCTTCATCGTGCTGATTGGCTCGTTCGGGCTGTGGGGCATCTCTGGCGTCGTGCACGACTTCGCGACCGACAACTCGTTGGCCCAGGTTGGCAGCCGGCGCATCCAGCCCGGCGAGTTCCAGGTGCAATACCGCCGCGCCCTTGCCCAGGTATCGCGCATGCTGGGCGGCCAGACCGAGCCGACGCCCACCATCACCCGCGCCGTCGCCGGGCAAACGCTGGAGCGCATGGTGGTGGAAGCGGCGTTGGATGACCAGGCGGCACAGCTCGGCGTCATCGTTCCGCCGGAGGAGGTCCGCCGGGCAGTGTTCGACATCCCTGGCTTCCGCGGCCCCAACGGCGTCTTCGACCGCAACAAGTTCAATGCTGTGATGCGTGACAACAACCTGACCGAGGCTGGCTTCCTGGAGCAGGTGCGTGCCAATTTGGCGCAGAGCCAAGTGATTGACGCCGTCACCGCGGGAGTGGCACCGCCGGATACGCTGACTGGCGTTGTGTTCGCCTTTCAGCGGGAAACCCGGGTGGTGGAGTATGTGGAGCTGCCCTTCGCCCTCGCGCCCGAGCCGTCCGTGCCCACGGCCGACGATTTGCAGCGCCAGTATGAGAACAACCTTCCATCCTACAGCGCCGCCGAGTTCCGCCGGATCAAGGTTGTCCTGCTGTCCCCGGACACGGTGGCCCGCGCGACGGACGTGTCGGACGACGACGTCAAGGCGTACTACGACCAGCACCAGGCCGAGTTCGTCAAGGAGGAGAAGCGGTCGGTCCACATCGTGTCCACCTCCGACGAGGCCCGGGCGCGCACCCTCGCCGCGGCCTGGAGCGGCGGCGCGGGGTGGGACGACATCCAGCATCAGGCCGAAGCCGGCGCTTCGGCCATAACGCTGGACGACGCCGGGCAGGCCGAGATCCCATCGCCCGAGCTTGCCGCCGCCGTGTTCTCCGCCGCGCCGGACGCGGTTGTCGGTCCCGTCGGCTCACCCTTGGGCTGGCAGGTGTTCCAGGTGTTCCATGTGGCGCCGGGCGCCGCCACCACCTTGGCCGACGCGTCGGCAGGCATACGTGCCACCATCGCCAAGGAGCGTGCGGCGGACGGGATGTATGACCGCATCAACACGCTGGAGGATGCCGTCGCGGCCAGCCCGACGCTCGATGAGATTCCGGCGGGGCTTGGCGCGGTTGCCGCATCCGGCACCCTGGACGCCCACGGCAATGCCGGAGACGGCGAGCCGGCGCCGATCCCCGGCACGGCAGCGCAGCGCCAGGCCATCCTGACCGCGGCGTTCGCGCTGCAAAAGGGCGAGCCGCCGCGCCTGAGTGATGGGCCTGAGAACAGCCACTTCGCCGTGCTGGTGGAAGATACGACGGCCGCCACCCCCAAGCCGTTCGCCGAGGTGACGGAGGAGGACTATGACGCGGTGCTGGGCCTGAACCTGCGCGCCGCCTTCTTCGTCGCCCAGGCGGTGGCGCGCCGCATGGTCGAGGCGGGGGTGCGGGGCGCGCTGATCCACATGGGATCGCAGATGGGCCATGTCGGCGGCCCCGGCCGCTCGCTCTAT
>CAXTDP010000064.1:0-14268 GCA_964242295.1 uncultured Acetobacteraceae bacterium
CTGGCCACCGCGGCGCGCGCTTCGGCTGGCGCTGGCGGCGGCAGGAATCAGTTGGCCAGGGTGCGCAGGACCAACTCGGCGGCAACCAGGCCGAGGTAGGTTTTCACGACGGCCATAGCCGGCATGGCCCAGGCTAGGCCCGCCCCGGCAGCGGCGTGCAGCAGCCCGGCCATGGGGATGACCACCACCGGCAGCAGGAGCAGCGCCCGCAGGCTGGCCGCCTCCGGCAAGCGGGCGTCCGGAACCCCGGCCATGACCCGTTCGGCAACCAGCAGCGGGAAGGTCAGGGCGATCAGGGCGGCTCCGGCCAGGAGCGCATCCTGCGGCACGCCGGATGCGGAGGGCAGCAGCAGCGCCGCAGCGCCGGCAGCCCCGGCGAGGATAGGAACGATGGTTCCCTGGGGACGCCGGGCGAGGCGCGCCAGGTGCAGGGCTAAGTCGTCGTTAT
Organism: uncultured Acetobacteraceae bacterium; assembly: GCA_964242295.1. Classification (GTDB taxonomy): domain Bacteria; phylum Pseudomonadota; class Alphaproteobacteria; order Acetobacterales; family Acetobacteraceae; genus DASWOJ01. The sequence continues at coordinate 449 of CAXTDP010000064.1, forward strand.
CCTGCCCGGCGGCGAGCCGGCGCCAGCCCCATTTCGCTGCGCGTGGTGCGGGACTGTCCGCCGGCGCTTGGCCGAGCCGTGCGCGCGCCCGGCAGATCGGCAACGTCGCCAGCAGCCCCGCCAACGGCAGCAGCAGCGATCCGAGGAGGACGCCGACCAGCCCGCTCTGCCAGGCACCGGCGACCGCTGGGACGCCTCGCAGCGTCGCGGCCGCCGTCAAGACGGTCAGGAGCGCTCCGCAGTAGAGGGAGGCGGTGGCGTGGATCAGCCGGGCCGCGCGCCCGCTGTCCTGCCACGCAGCCGGGGCAGCCGAGGCCTTGGCTGGAGGGCCAGGCGGGATCGAGGTCAGGGCGTTCATCGGTAGAAGACTATCCCGCAATCCCAGCCGGTCCCAGCATTTCCGGGACCGGCCGCGGCGCCGTGGTTACTGGACGCAGGTCATCGTACGGGGGTTCAACTGCATGACGCAGCGCGCAAGCTTGCCGGACGACGTGTTGTAAACGTTCGCCACGTAGCCGCCGCTGACCGCGTCCATCACCGTGAAGCCATACTCCGACCGGTTGTTCACGGCCTGGATGATCGTGGTGGCCGTCGGCGCAACTCCCGGGAGCGAATAGGCCGCCCCGAAGCTCCCCGGCTGTGCATCCGGGGTGAAGGTTTGCGGCTGGGTGCCACTGTTGTTGTCGAGCAGGGTGCCGGAGTTGCCGACCACCAACTGCGGCGCAAAGCTGGCGTCGGCGAAGTTCACGACCTGGAACTGGTGGTCATGGCCGGACACGATCAGCTTGATCGGCGTGGGAACGCCGCCGCCCGCCAGGCTGCCGAACACGCTCTGCTGCGTGGCGTCGCCGCCCAGCAGCGAACCGGCGGGACCGGGCGTCGAGCGGATGTCGTAGCTCGACTTGTGGGTGACGAACAGCACGTTGCTGTTCGCCAGCGACGGCAGCACCGCCTGCAACTGCTGGGCATAGATCTGCGGCAGCGTCAGGCCCTTGGTTGGGCCTGGGTCGGCGCTGACGGTGGTGGTGTCGGGCGCCGTCGTATTCGAGTCGCTGGAGTCGAACATCAGCAGCGACACCTGCCCGGCGTTCACGACGTAGGGCGGGGTGTAGTCATAGGCGGTCAGCGGCCCCTTGGCGCCGGGGGCGCCGGCCATCGGCGCGTACGGCCCGGTGCAGTCCACCGCACTTTGGTCATAGGCATGCACGTCCAGCAGCCGGAACCAGCCGCGGGCGCCGCGGTTGCAGCTTTCGTGGTTGCCGCGGGACAGCGCGAGCGGGGCGGCGGCGATCAGGTTGCGCGCCGGGCCGAACCAGTCGGCCTGCCAACTGTCCCAGTTGTCGAAGGCGGGGTTGCCGGCGCAGCCTGCGAAGCCGGTAGGACACGGCTGCTCGCGGTAGAAGAAGTCGCCCACGTGCACGATCAGGTCGGGCTGGAACGTTGCGGCATAGTTGGAGATGAACTGCAGCGGGAACTGCGCCGGATCGTTGCAGGCCTGGGTGCCGCTGGTGGCGGCCGTCACGCGGCAACCGGTGTCGCCGATCACCAGAATGCGCCGCGGGTTCGTGACCGGCATCTTGAGCGCGATCCCAGCGACGCTGGCTGAGGCATGGCCAAAGGCGGCCACCGGCGCGCTTTCGCACATCAGGATGGGATAATAGGTCGTCGGCGCCACGGCCGGGGTGGTCACGGTGCCGCGGGGGGACAGGGCCACCGGGGCGCCGTCCAGCGTCGCGGCCGGGCAGCCGTTCGACGGCGTGTCTTCGATGGCGCGGATCAGCACGGTGTCGTTGGGGGCGAACTGCACCCACTGGTTGACGACTGCGGCCCGCCCGGACGTCGCATATGTCAGCGCCGTGAGGGTGACCGCCAGTCCGTGCGCGCGTCGTTTGTTCATAGACCACCTGTCCCAAGTTGGCCGGAGCATAATCGCAGGTGCGTGGGGGAGTGTTATAATTAGGCTACCATTTACCCCATCTTGCCTCACCGCTGGAGTGGTGGGCCGCCGCGGCGGACGGGACGCTGCGGGTCGGGCTTCGGACCGCTGCGTTTGGAAGGGACGATGACCTTCGGCTCCCGCCCGTTGTCCTGCGGCATCGCGAGCCGGATACGGCGCGGCCGGCCGCACTGGCAGCGCCATCCTGGACCGGCGATGCCACCTGTCCTCCATGCCGCCCGGCGCCAAGCTGACCGCAGGCGCCGCGGCGTGCCGGCGACGGGTCGAGAACCCGCTTCGCCGCAGCCTGGGACACCAACATTCATGACTCCCTGGTCAGGCAGTCAAAACGACCGCTCCTCAAGCGGTTTCCCCATCGGGCTCCTGATGTCGTTTGACATGGCGCCAGAGGACAGCACGGCCGTTACGGCCGATGCCGGGCGCACCCGGATGCTCCACAGTCCGGCATACGCGGCGGACCGTGCGAAAACCTGGGCCAAGACCCGTCTGAGCCGGCCATACCGGCCTTGCCGCGTGGCCGAACCTGACGTCCCCGGTGACGGGATGGACATCGTGAGGTGAAGGGAAAAGCGTCTGCGAAGCCCGGCAAACCCCTCAAGCGCAAGCGCGTCGGCAATCCCTGGGCTGCCAGCGAAGACCAGTTGCAACGGCGGTTCTGCACGAAGCACGAACTGCAGGTAGAACAGGGTCGGGTGCTGCAGGAGGTGAGCGTCCTCCACCAGGAGCACGATCCGGTCGCAGCTCGGGTCCACGGTTGTAAGGGCGTTGAAGCCACGTTCGACGTCGTCGTCCCCTGGTGCGTTCCCAATCCGTCCGACCTGTTCCATGACCGCACCCAGGTCGAGCGGCGGACGAACCTGCAGGACGCGCGTACGACCCTTCGCAAGCGTTTCCGCGACGTGCGCCAACACGGCGGGGGCGCCATCCGTTCCGGTCAGCAGCACAGAACCGCCGCCGTTCAGGTGGGCGATGACCTCCACGGTCCGCTGGAACTGGTTCCGGGGTGATCCAGACCTGTCGGGGGCCGCGGCGATGCCGGCAGGCTGCGAGTCGCTGCGAGTCTTCACGGCACCCGAGATCCCTCAATCCCTGCTGACATAGGGTGCATCATGGTTTCGCCTGAACTCTGGAGGGCTCGTCTGATACCAGACCAAGACAGAAACAAACCCCACGCCAACGGCGGCAACAGCCAGAGCAAGGCTGTCGAAAAGCCTATGCCGAACGCAACGCTGTTGTCGCCTGTCCAGCATTCTTATTCCCAGCTCGTCCAGGTTCTGGCCCATGGGAGACACTTCACCCTGCCAAGCTCAATTTATCCATAGTTGCGCCAATTCTGGGAAGCCAAGAACTGTCAGGAAAAGGCCCACGCCGCCAATTCGGCATTTCCGGTTGATTGATCCTGCCGAAGTTTCAGTGCAGCGTTTTGGCTGGGTGCCCGTTCGAGAATGCGCTGCGCTGGGCATGATCCCGACGCTGCCGAAGCAGCCGGCATAAGCCGACAGAACGACCTGCGCGCCGAGGATGACGCCGGGTTCGATGCGGACCTTGCTTTGCAGGGCGTCGCCGGCCCGGCAGCCGAACGTGAACCCCAGGGTGCCGAGCAGCAGCCAGGGAAACTTCCCGCGGCAATTACTGACCGGTCCTGAAGCCTGTCAAAGCCACCCACGTTCCTGGAACGGCTGCAGGTCGGTCCCGGGCGGTGCATACCAGCCGCCGGCGCGGTAGCGCGCGCCCAACCGCTGCGCAGCATCCTTGTTGCCGAACGGGATGCGCAGGGGTGTCTCGCCAGGACTGCCTGCCTGCTTGGCCCGCGCCTGCGCCCGTGGTGCGCCGGCGACCCGCGGCTTGGCGCCCTGCTCGGCAATCCCGTCCGTTGCCTTCCGGCGTGCCTGCCCTTGCGGCTTGCCCCCGTGCGCCTTGCGCCGGGTCGAGGCAGCCACGGCGTCCACCGCATCAGGAGCATCCATGCACCGCGCCGGCGCCCGAAGCCCGTCAGCAGCCGCTTGCGCCGCCGCCGCCGGTTGCGGGCGCCCAACTGCCGTCCCGGTGCCTGTGCCGCCGGCCTTGGGTGCGTGCCGGTCGAGGAAGGCCCGGCACACCGCGCCCGACTTGGTGTAGCCGGACGGCGGCTTGACGCCCTTTTGCCGGGCGAGGCTGTCCACGTAGCGCCGCATCGCCGGAGTGGGGGCGCCGCCATGGCCGGTTGCGCCACCTGCCGCACCCGGGAGCGGTCCCGGGCTGGCGCCGTCCCCTGCCCTCTCGGTCAACCGGCCGATGATGCGCTGGGCCTGCGCGCATACGGCGTCAATGGCGCCCATCATCTCCTGCCGACCGATCAGCACCTCGTCCAGCAGGCACTCGAGCTGCGCGGTCACGCCGGGATCAACCAGGGCCGGATCGGCGCGTTCCAAGATGCCGAACAGCGCCAGGCCGCGTTCGGTCGGCACGATGTGCTTGCCGTCGGCGACCAGGAACTCCTGCGCCTTCAGGCCGCGTATGACCTCGGCCCGGGTCGCCGGCGTGCCGATGCCCTTGGCCTCACGCAAACGGTCACGCAGCGCCCCGTCCTCGATGAAGCGCCAGGCGTTCTGCATCGCGTCGATCAGGGTGCCTTCGTTGTAGCGCGGCGGCGGCCGGGTTTCCTTGTCCTCCACCACCGCATCCCGCAGCAGCGCAGCCTCGCCGTCGCGCAGGCCCGGCAGGAGCTGGGCGTCCTCGCCCTTCTCCTCGGCGGGCTGCCAGTCCGGGAACGCCGCCCGCCAGCCAAGCTCGACCGGCTGGCGCCCGACGGCGCGGAACAGGTGGCCCGCCACGTCCAGCACGGCCGTGGTCTGGCGGTAGCGGAAGTCCGGCATCATCGCCGCCAGGTATGACCGCGCGATCACGTCGAACAGCCGGCGCTCCTCGGCTGACAGGCGCGGCCAGATCTCGGCGAGCGCATCCACCGTGTTGACGTTGGGGATGACGGCGTGGTGGCTCGCCCCGTCCAGGCCCTTGTCGTGGAAGGCGCCGCTGGCACCCCGGCGGATCGACGACGGCTCGGGCACCGGGATGGCGCCGAACGCCCGCCCCACGCGCAGGCCGGCCACGACCCGGGGCACGTCGGGAATGAGGCTTTCGGGCAAGTAGCGGGTTTCGGCGCGGGGATAGGTGATCACCTTCTTGCCGGCGCCGTCATATAGCTCCTGCGCCACTTCGAGCGTCTTGGCCGCGGACCAGCCGAACCGCGAACCGCACAGCTTTTGCAGAGAGGGCAGGTCGTGCAGCCGCGGCGGCCCCTGGCGCTTGTCCTCCACCTCCACCGCGAGCGGGCCGGTGAAGCCCTGCGCCAAGGCGGCAACGGATGCGGCGTCCTCCCGCTTGAGCAGGCGCTGCTTGGGGGCGTGGCGCATCCGGAACTCGCCCGCCGCCACCTGCGCGGTCGCGACCACCTCGAAGTAGGCCTGCGGGACGAAGTTGCGTATCTCAAGCTCGCGCTTGCAGATGATGGCCAGGGTGGGCGTCTTCACCCGGCCCACCCCGATCACCACTCGCGCGCCCCGGGCCAGGGTGACCGTGGCGGTGCGGGTCAGCGACAGATTGTAGATCTGGTCGGCCTGGCGGCGGGCCACGGCAGCGGCGTAGAGCCGGGCGTATTCGGCATTGGGCTTGGCGCGGGCAAAGGCGTCGCGGATGGTCTGCGGGTCCTGGGCGGTGAACACCACCCGGCGCACCTCGCCGCGGAAGCCCAGGTGCTCCAGGATCTCCTGGCCGATCAGTTGGCCCTCGCGGTCGCAGTCGGTGGCGAGCCATACCTGCCTCGCCCCGCGCAGCGCGTCGCGGATGGCGCGCAGCTTGGCGGGCTTGTTGCCGCCCAGGGCTGGCTTGGTGGCATACAGCCCTTCGGGACGCAGCAGCACAGCCGACCAGCGATGCCAGGCGGGCACGGCGTCCTCGGGTTCGACCAGGTCGAACAGGTGGCCCTCCGCCGGCAGGATCTGGCCGTAGCGGCTGCCCACGGCGGCACGGACGTCGCGGGCCTGGCTGGTCTTCTCGGTAATGACGAGCTGATCTGACATCGGCAGCTTTAGGCTGTTCCTTATATGTTCGGTATGGACCATGTCGGTCTGTTTTGCCAGCGCGGCCGGTCCACGGCGGCGAAGGCCTGGCGCACGTGGGGATTGATCCGCCGGGACTGGTCGCCCAACGGCCGGGTTAGGGCGGGGAAGCTCGGCTGGACGGCGGCTCCGGGTAGCGTATAGCGGTGACCTCGATCAGCTCCGGTCCGCGCGGCGTCCGCACCCGGACCTCATCGCCCACCCGTGCGCCCAGCAGCGCGAGCGCCACGGGCGAGCCGATGCTGATCTTGCCTGCCGCCATGTCTGCCTCATCCACGCCAACGACCGAGACCGTGACCTCCTCGTCGCGCGCGGTCAGGTAGGTGACGGTGGCGCCGAAGAACACCTGGTTCCGCCGGGTTTGCGCGGCGGGGTCCACCACGGCGGCATGGGCCAGGCGGCGGCCGAGGAAGCGCAAGCGGCGGTCAATCTCGCGCAGGCGGCGCTTGCCTTCCTTGTAGTCGGCGTTCTCGCTCCGGTCGCCGTTGCTTGCGGCCCAGGACACGATCTCGACCACACGATGCCGCTCGGTACGCTGGGCCGCCATCTCGGCCTGCAAGCGCGCATGGCCGGCGGGCGTCATGTAGAACTTGCCCCCGGGCAGCCGGGGCGGGCCGTCGTCGTCATCGTCGTCAACGTCCAAGTCCTGTTCCCTCCTTCCCTGGTTCCAGCGGGATCAAGGAGAACTGCGTTGATCCCCCGGTTCCAAACCCCCGGCGCATGCGCCTGCCGTCAGAGGCCGGCGAAACCCGCCCGCGACACCCGGTGGTCCCAGGTCCGGTTCTGCGGCAGGTCAGACAGCAGCATTGCCCGCGCCCGGTCAATCTCGCCGGGGGTCAGGTAGGTCGGCTCGCCGAGCGGCAGCATGCGGAGCAGCGCCTCCGCGTTCTCCTTCAGGTAGATGGACACGAACACCACCTCCCGCAGCGACGCGCCGGCGCAGGTCGCGCCGTGGCCGCGGATCAGCACGCACCGCTCGGCCCCCATCGCGCGCGCCATCGAGTGGCCCTGGGGCATCGTCTCGATCAGCATGTTGGTATCGCCGAACTCGGTCTGGCTGTCCCACACCGGCACGTCGTGGCCAATCACCGACGCCATGTGGAACACCGGGCGCAACTTCACCCGGCCCATCGTGAAGGGCAGCACCGGCCGGGCATGGTGGTGGGTGACGGCGTTCACGTCGGGCCGGGCCAGGTAAACCGCGCCGTGCAGCGCACGCTCCCGGTAGATCGCGCGGCCGCGTCGGTTACCGGCTCCCCGTCCAGGGCAAACTCCATCAGGTCGTTGCGGGTGACGATCTCCGGGCTGCGCGAGCGCGACAGGAAGTAGCGGCCGGGGTCCAGCGGGTGGCGCACGTTGACGTGGCCGAAATCGTCAATGACGTCCTCCCGCGCCAGCATGCGGTTGGCGAGCACGGGCTGGTTCAGCACGCCGGCAAGAACATGGGCCGTAGCGGCGGGGGCAGTGGCGGCACCGGTGTCGGTCAAGGGATTGCTCCTGCGGTGGCGCCGCGCGGTCGGAGGCGCCCGGTGGCCGCGTTGCCCAACCCCGCCAGCGCGAACACCACCAGTAGGACGGCATACATTTCGGGGATGTGGAACTGGCCGTAGTACTGGATAGCCATGAAGCCGAGGCCCCGGTTGGACAGCTTGATCTCGCCCAGCAGGCAGCCGATCACCGCCATCCCTAAGCCAAGCCGCAGCCTGGTCGCAAGCGGACGGACCAGGGACGGCAGCACCACGCTCCGCAGCGTGCGGCTGCGCGACAGGCCGAAGCTGCGGGCAACGCGCATGTGCACGGGGTCTATCCCCGCCATCCCCGACGCGACGCTGAGCGCCAGCGGGAAGAAGCAGGACAGCGCGCCCATCGCCACCTTCTGATCTGACGCGCCCCCGGCTGCGCTGGACCGTCATGCTTAGACTTCCCACGCGCTGCAGCGGGATGGCCCTGGCGCTGCCGTTCAGCACCCGGCTGCAAATGCCGCCTGGCGTGCGGACGCCACCCTCGGGCATTACCAGTCCCCGCGCCAAACCATGCGCCGGCTTGACCGGCTTCGGCCTCGTTGCCCGCGGCCGCCGGGTCTGCCACCCTGGCCTGCAACCATGACGACCGGCACGGACCTGGGCCGCCTCCGGGCACAGGCCCGCCTGCAGACGCTGTTCGCGCCCACCACGCTCGCGGACGCCGTGCACAGGCTCGGCTTCGTGCAGGCCGACCCGATCCGTGCGCCGGCCCGCGCGCAAGACCTTATCCTGCGGCACCGGGTCGGCGGCTACCGCGCCGGCGACCTCGAACGCAGCTTCGGGCGGCTCGGGCTGGAGGAGGACTTCCTGTATGCCTACGGCTTCATGCCCGCGGATACCAGGCACCTGCTGCATCCCCGCCTGGACCCGGCGGGCGACGCAGGCGCGCACGCACCGACCGGCCTTGCGGCTGAAGTCCTGGCCTTCGTGCGGGGTCAAGGCCCCACGCACCCGGCGGACCTGGAGGCGCGCTTCGGGCGCGAGCGCGCCGTGAACGGGTGGGGCGGCCTGTCCAAGGCGACCACGCGGGCGCTGGACAGCCTGCGCCACTACGGCCTGCTCCGCGTCGCTGGGCGGCGTGGGGGCGTCCGCATCTACGAGGCGGCGCCGCCGTTGCCTGCTGCCGCCGAAGCGGGGGACCGGGCGCTTCGCCTGGTGCTGCTGGTTGCCCGGCTCCTCGCCCCTGTGTCCCTCATCAGCCTGCGGGGCGCCCTGGCCCTGATGGCCCGGCATAACCCGGGGCTGGGCCCCTTGGCGCCGGTGGTCGCCGGGCTGCTGCGGACCGGGGCGCTGGAGCGGGGCGAGGCCGAGGGCGAAGCCTATGTTTGGCCGGCACGGGAGGCCGGCTGGCAGCAGGGTTCGGCGCCCGGCGTCGTCCGCCTGCTGGCGCCGTTCGACCCGCTGGTCTGGGACCGCCGCCGCTTCGAGCACCTATGGGGCTGGAGCTACAGGTTCGAAGCCTACACGCCCCTGGGCCAGCGGCGGTTCGGCTACTACGCCATGCCGATGCTATGGGGCGATGCGGTGATCGGCTGGGCCAATGTCGCCCTTGCCGCGGGACGGATGCATGTCGCGACCGGCTATGCCCGGCGCCCGCCGGACAGCCGCATGTTCCGCCGGGCCCTCGACGCCGAGCTGGACCGGATGGAGCGGTTCCTCGCGGCACGAAGCCCGGGGCGCCCTGGTCCGCGAGGCGTAGCGGCACCGCCGCCGTAACACGGGCACAGGGTCATGCCGGCGGCTCTCGGCCCTGAACCTTCCGCTGCGGTCATGACAGCAAGGCTTCGAAGAGTGGAAGCAAGCCAGGCCAAAGCAGCCCTGTTGAGCTTTGTCACATGAATGCGATAGCGGGAGGGAGCTGATTGCCCTCCGTTCAGTTCTGCAACCAACCCAAGAGGACCAAGATGCGTACGCTGATCGTATTGTCTGTTGCGGCATCCCTCGCGCTTGCGGCGCGTCCCGCGGCTGCGGCGCCGGTCACCAGCACGTTCTCCATCGGCGCTTCCGGGTTCAGCGATCTGACACTTTCCGCAACGCCCCCCGCTGATCCCGTCAACCTGACGATCTCGCTCACCTTCGACCCGGGTATTGGCGACCAGTTCGACAACCCGGCCGGGGTGCAGCTCCTTTCGTCCTCGATCGCGGTCGCCGGCCCGCTCGTGTTCGACTACGACAGCGCCAACGACGTGCTCACGTTCGGCGGCGCGGGATTCAGCACGCAGATCACAGCCGGAACCAACGATGTGCTGGCGCAGGTCACGACGGCCTACAGGGGAACGCCGACGTTCGGGGGCCTGGAATACACCACCACCAATACGTCCGGCATCTACCTGAGCCTGACCGGGCTGACTCAGGCCGGGGCGGCGCCGGTGCCGGAGCCGGCTTCGATGGCAGTGCTGCTGGGCGGACTGCTGGCGCTGGGCGTCCGCCGGCGCCGCTGCTGACCTGATATCCGGCCGCGGCCGAAGCCTTCAGGGCGTTTGGCCGATGGTCGCGGATCCTGCAGGCACCGTGAAGCTGGCGAGTTGGAGCAGGCTCGCCGTCGGCTGCTTGACGGTCGTCACGACACGGAAGTCGCAGACCATCCGGTCTGGCGTCGCAGTCAGGATGGCGTAGCCCCAGACGGCGCCGTCCCAGAACTTCATATGCGGGTTATAGGCGAGGATGAGTTGGCTGAGCTGGTCCATGGGCAGGCCCGTCTGCGCGGCCCTGACGGCGCCCGCAGGCAGGCTCGGCACCGAGGCGGGGTTGAGGGGGGATTCGATTGTCGCGTCGAGGTAGTTGCCGGAGCTGATGGCGCCGACCATGAACTCCACGCCCATCGGCGCCTCGGCAGGGTCGTTGAAGTTGATCTTGAGGGTGGATGCGAGATAAAGGTGGGCGTCGCCGGAAATCACGACGAAGTTCTGCACGCCGGCATTCTTGATGGTGCCCAGGATCTGCGCGCGCTCGGCCGGGTAGCCGTCCCATTGGTCGAGGTCGAAGAACTCGACCTGCGGCACCGCAGGCGGCCCGATCAGATACTGGCAGAGCATGACCTCGTTGGCCCACACCTTCCAGATGGCAGTCGAGCCGGTCACCTGTTGCAGGAACCATTGTTTCTGGGTCGCACCCAGCATGGTCCGGGCGGGGTCGGCGACGCTAGCGCAGCCGGTCGTCTGGTAGCGTTGGTTCTGCAAGTCGCCGCAGGGGGGTCCGTCGCGGTAGAGGCGCTCGTCGGTGACGATCAGGTCGAACAAGTTGCCGAAGTGGAAGGTGCGGTAAAGCTGGATGGAGTTCTGCCAGTCGGCGTTCGGGTTGAATGCGACGGCGGCCAGGCCGTGTTCCCACCAGGCCTGGTTGGCGGCTTGGCGGAGGAGCGGCTTGGGGGTGGTGGCGTTCTCGCCGGGGTTGGGCGTGTCTTCGTGGAAGTCCTGGTGGGCATCGTTCATGAACTCGTGGTCGTCCCACAGCAGGATCATGGCAAAGCGCTCGTGCATCGCCTGGATTTGCGGGTCCGACCGGTAGACCTGATAAAGGTGGCGATAGTCGGCGAGGTTTTGCGGTGTTTTCTGGCCCGACGGGTAGGGCGGGACGACCCGGACCGACCCGCCATTGGCGCCGCCGGAGCCGTCGGACAGGTACTCGTAGATGTAGTCGCCGAGATGCACGACGACGTCCACCTCCTCCTGCGCCAGGTAGCCATAGGCGTTGTAGAAGCCGTTGCTCCAATCCTGGCAGACGACGTAGCCGACCCGAAGTTGGGCGAGCGGCGCACCGGGCAGCGGCAGGGTCTTGAAACGGCCGGTGCGGCTCGCGACGCCATTGAGGATGAACCGGTAGTAGTAGGTGGTGAAGGGCTGCAGCGCGGCACTCTGCAACGGAAGCTTGATCGTGTTGTCGCGGGTCGGCTGCACCAACGCCAATCCCTGCACCAGGATGGAGCTTGCGCCGAAGCCGGGATCATTGGCGACCTGCCAGGCCACCTGCTGCAGCCCGGCGCCGACCTGCGACGGATCAATGCGGGTCCATAGGACGCAGCCGTTAGGGTTGGGATCGCCGGCGGCGACGCTTTGCGGGTAGGTGGCCGCCTGCAACTGCAGGGTCGCCTGCGAACTGACGAGGAAGGAGTCCGTCAAGCCAGCGGCTTCTGCTTCGCTGACCAGCGGGACCTGTCCCATGTAAGCCGGCCTCGGCAGGCCAAGGCTGTCCATGATGCGGCCGGTTGCGACCCAGCCCACTGCGCCCGCTGCGAGCGCGCCTAGAAACCCACGCCGTTCCATGTCGAGGCTCCGATTTTGCAATTGACCCGAATCTATGGGCCTTGAGACGAAGGAGCCATGGACGATGTATGAAGATTAAGAGGCAGGTTCAGGGCGGTTATGTTTCAGGCTTTCAGCGAGATACGTGGTGGCAAGGCCGGGACCGGGACATTGGGGTGCGGCCATCCGATGCGCGAGCAAAAGTGGGAGTGGCTGACCGGCTCGCGCCAGGAGCTTCTGCAAGGGCGGCATCCCGTCTGACCGACGTTTTAGGCCTGCAGCAGGATACCAAGTGCTTCGCGCTGATGCAGACCGCGGCAGGGTCGGGCCAGCGCTGGGCTGGCAGCATGCGCAGAATGGCCTCGGATTCCCTGTTTTCAGCGACTTCCAATAGCCCGGTCACGGCGCCCACCCCATGCCCGGCCTGCAGAACCGTTCCGGGCTGGAATTGAGGGAAGCGCTGCGTGCGGCGTATCCGGTCCGGAAGCCCAGGGATGTTTGTCAGACAATGGCCGTTGCACCGGGACTGGGGCACGTCGCTGGGATGGGTGCTGCCGTTTTATAGATCCCGCCGGATCGGCCGTTCGGGCGAAGGTGGTGCGGAGATGCGGCGGCTTGGTGTTGAGGATAGGTTCTGGAGATCGCCCCTTCTGACCGGAACGTCCATCTTGCCGTTTGAGGCGCGAAACCGCCGGGCTAGAAGTCGGTGCAGCGGCCCTTTTGCTCCCAATCGCCAAACCGTGTCGGCTCCGGACCCTTCGGGCCGTCGTGCTCCGGCGGCAGTTGCGGATGGTCGGGGACGGAGGCTGGCGGCGTACGATCCGCGTCCACTCGGGCCAGGTGGTCGTCTATGGTTTTGGTCTTGTCATCCATGGAGGGAAGGTGGGTTGGGCGGCGCCCCTCCGCAACTGCCGGGTCATCATCGGGCAGGTCGCCGGATGAGGCCCGCTGCCCGGACATGGAATGCCGGTGTGGTCTGCGGGTCGGCTGGAAGGACCGCGGCGCCGATATGGGGCATTGGGGCAAGCGGCAACGCTCACAGGGTGGGACGCACGCAGACCGACCGGCAGCCTACCGGGATCGGCCAGGCCGGGCGGCGTCGCCGCATCGTCAGAGCCGGCTTGCCGTCCGGCCCGCAAAGAGTTGTGCCGCATGAGGGGATTTGCCTGGGCGGCACGTGGAATGCAGTTGCAGAATGCAGTTGCATGGGGTGGTTGACCTGGCGCGGGCCGTGCGGGCCAAGTAGGTTCGGTTTGCGGACAAGGCTTAATGGCTGCCCAGCATGAAAGGCCCAACGTGACCGCCGCCGACCCAGCGCTCCCCCGGTTGCAGGATGCGATCTCATACGCGCTGGCCGCCCACGCCGGCCAGGTCCGCAAGGGGACGGCGATCCCCTACGCCAGCCACCTCCTGGCCGTGTGCGCCATCGTGCAGGAGCATGGCGGAGACGAGGACCTGGCCTGCGCCGCCGTCCTGCATGACGCGATCGAGGACTGCGGCGCCGCGCACGGCCCCGCCATCGAGGAGCGGTTCGGGCCTCGTGTCGCCGGCGTCGTGCGCGCGTGCAGCAACACGGATGTGCAGCCGAAGCCGCCCTGGACAGCCCGCAAGAAGGCTTACCTTGCGCATCTGGAGCATGCGGACCCCGACGCCTTGCTGGTCAGTTGCGCCGATAAGCTGCACAACGCCCGCGCGATCGCCGCCGACCTGCGGACGCTCGGCCCGGCGGTGCTGGTCCGGTTCAACGCCCCTGCCGGCGGCACGGCCTGGTACTACGGGGCGCTGGCCGAGGTGTTCGCCCGCCGCCTGCCCGGCCCGCTGTCACGGGAGCTGAGCCTGGCGGCCAGCGAGGTGTCGCTGCTGTCCCGAGGGGAACCGCAGCCTGCCAGATGACCGGCTCATGACGCCGCGCGGCATCATCTGTTTGTGAGTGGACCGTCGCCGGTCCGCACGGCGATACGCCCGCCCCCGGGCAGAAGGAGCGTCCGCCATGAAAGCAGCC
>CAXTDP010000065.1:0-12567 GCA_964242295.1 uncultured Acetobacteraceae bacterium
ATTGCATGGTAGAACCATGCAAGCCTAGAATCAGCGACGGCAGAAGCATGGGAACATAGGGCATGGCTGACCAGGAACTGCTTGCCGTTTTGGTTCGCATTGAGCAGCGCCAGGCGGCTTATGAGCAGGTCGTGCACAACATTTTGGACATGATGGCGGTCCACAATGAAAAGCTGGACGCCATCCTAGAGGCAGCGATGGGGGAGCCAGGCCCCAGCCCAGTTGCGGAGGCATTGGCAGGCATCCTGGCAGCAACCCAGGAGCAAACGAAGCTGCTGTCCGGCCTTCCGGACGCCCTGGCCGTGACCATCCGCGAGGAGATGCAGCGCGAGCTCGAGGCCGAGGGCTACGAGATGGAACCGGCCGTGCCAGGGTCCTTTAACGACCGGGACGACGACGACCAGGTCGGCGGCTCGCACTAGCACGTGCTGACGTTCCGCAAGGGCACCTCCGGCACGCCGACCGCGGCGCAGGCGATGGCCGACCACCTCAGCGAGCAGACTCTGCCCAGCGAGATGGAGGCAATGGCCGAATACTACCTGCGGGGGGTTAAGCGCGCAGAAGCCGAGGGAACGGCGGCTATGCCGCGGCAGGACATGCCGTTTATCGTTGCCGAGGCGCTAGGGATCGACCTGAACCGGACGTTGACCAAGGCCGAGGTCGTCAACCTGCTACGGGGTGTCCGGGCGGACGGCGAGGCGATCCAGGGCAAGAAAAACCACAAGGTCGCGGCTGGCAAGGATCGCATCACCTATGTGGATTTCACCTATTCCGCGCCCAAAAGCGTGTCGATCGCAATGGCCCTGGCCCCCACCAATGCCGAGCGGCACATGATCGTCGGCGCCCATCGTGACGCCGTAACAGCCGCTATGGCCCACCTGGAAACCATCGTCGCGCACGCCAGGAAAGGCGACGGTGGCAGCAAGGGCAGCATCCCCGGCAAGCTGGGTTGGGTCACATACGACCACTACACGGCCCGCCCCACCATCGAGATACCGCACACCGAGGCAGACGGTACCCGAACCACGCTGATTCAATCGGTGCGGAACCCGAAGGTCGCCGGCGACATGCAGCTTCATACCCATGTGACCACGCCAAACGTCGTTGTGTGCGACGACGGCACAGTTGGCAGCATGGACATGCTGGCGATGCACGACCGGGTCCACGAGGTCGGCGCCTACTACCAGGCACATCTAGCTACGGCGCTGCGCATTCAAGGCATCGACGTGGTGCTCGACCAGCGCACCGATACCGCCCGCGTCGCCGCGGTGCCGGATGAAGTCTGCGCCGTGTTCAGTAAGCGGACCCGCGACGGCGAGGCTGCGGCCCGCGAGTATGTGGCAGCGCAGGGCCTGGATTGGGATGCGATGCACCCGATGGAGCTGGCCGGCGTGTTGAAGGGTGGAACCCGCGCCACTCGCCGACAGAAGGAAACGGGCCAGCGCGGCGACGACATGACCGACCTGGCTGCATGGAAGGCGCAGGCCAAGGCCGCAGGCTATGAGCACGCCAGCGTCATTGACCCGGAGGTGAAGGCCAGGCCAGCGCCGACCGAACAGGAACGCCTGCTGCACGGCTACAAGTCATCCCTGCCTGTCCTGGCGCGGCAGTTCGAAAGCCGGGCCACCATGTATGCCAGCGTCGCCCGCACGGCAGCAGCGCGCGGCTTGATCGCGTCCGGCGTGGACTCTGCCGCCGACATCGACAAGATCACCGCGGCCATGCGCGAGCATGGTGTGCAGCACGCCGGCAAGCAGGTGCCGCTGATGTGGGCCGAGGTCGCCACGGAAGGCGAGGACGCCACAGCAGGCGGACGCCGGCCGCGAGTGAAGATCACGACAACCTTGCACGTCGCCCAGGAGCAGGAGGCGATGCGCCTGGCGACCAAGGCGGCGGCTGACCGCAGCGGCGCCCTGCAGCCTGATGAGATCGAGCGCGCCGTGGTGCACGTATCAAGGCGCGACGGTCTGGACTTTACCAGTGAGCACGGCGCCGAGCAGCGGCGTATCATTGACGCTTTGGGCACGTCCGGCCGCTTCGCCGTGGCAGTCGGCGTTGGCGGCGCCGGCAAGACGACCTTGCTGCGCCCGCTGGTGGAGGCGTGGTCCGCCCCCATCCCGAACGTCCGACCAGGTCGTGAGGTGTATGGCACCGCCTTGGCCTGGCGGCAGTCCGACCCCTTGGCGGATGCCGGGATCAAGCCAGAGAACACGATGGCGATTGCGGCGCTGCTGGCGCGAGCCAAGGCTGACAAGCTGCACCTCGACCACAACAGCGTGGTGGTGGTGGACGAGCTAAGCCAGGTCGGCACGGCACAGGCGCTGGGCTTGCTACGCCTCCAAGCCGTGCACGGCTTTGCCATCGTGGCGATCGGCGACGACAAGCAGGCCCAGGCCATCGAGGCTGGCAACACGATTGCGCTTCTGCGCAAGGCGCTTGGCACTGAGGCTGTGCCAGAGCTGGAAAGCACCGTCCGCCAGCTTCGCGACCGGGACAAGGAAACCAGCCTGATGTTCCGGCAGGGCGACGCAGCCGGCGGCATCACCCGGTTGCGCGAGGACGGCCATGCCGTGCTGGTGTCCGGCGGACACCGTCATGCCGTAGAGGCCGTGGCCGACCTATGGGAAGCCAGACAGCGGGAGAATGCCGGCCGCGAGGGCTACACCCTGACAGTCAGTGCTCCCACCAACGCTGACGCCCGCGCCATCAGCAGCGCGATCCGCACGCGCAGGCGCAAGGCTGGCGAAGTCGGCGCCGACCAAGTGACGATCAAGGCGGCTGACCAGAACCGAGCGGAATACGACCTGCCGCTGGCCGTTGGCGACCGGGTGCGATTGTTTGCACGCACTCAAGCATCATTCGGCGGCAGAGGCGGGAACTTAGGAAACAACGGGTCGGTTGTGCAGGTGGAACGCATCGAGGCGGACGGGCTGCAGCTTCGCAATGCGAAAGGCAAAGGCAACTCTGGTTTCGTAAAGTGGGACAACTTGCGCGACCCTGCCAGCGGGCGCGTACGGCTGACTTACGGCGATGTCATCACCATTGACGCCATCCAGTCCGCTACCTCGACCGAGCATATCAACGCCATGCCCAGCGGGTCGGAGGCGGTGCAGAGCTTCAAGGCATATGTCGCCCAATCCCGATCCCGCGAGACGACGTTCCTGGTTGTCGCAGACGGGCGCGAGCGTACCGAGATCATCGGCCGGCGCGCACTCGGCAATGTAGCGCCGATCACCGAGGATGACGTGTGGGCGAACGTCGCCCGCAACCTGTCTCGGCAGCCGGCAAAGGAACTGGCAACCGATCTGCTGGACCGGGCGCGCGAGATGAACACCGGCACCGTCAGGAGCTTGGCGACCGCATTCCAGCCGGGCCAGCAGCGCCAGGCTACGGGCGGCCCGCCGCCGGACCTGCGTTCCGCCTTTACCGAGCGCCGGGCCGAACGCGATGTTGCAGGCCAGGCGCCGACGATGAACGCCGCGACGGCGCAGAACACTACCGCCGCGCGTGAAATCACTTACCGGCTGTCCGGACCAGGCGAGGTCCGCAAGGCTGCGATTGAGGCCCGCCGTGCCATGCGCCCGGCAGCATCTCGACCAAAGAAGGGAAGGAAGCAGCCGGTGATAACACCCACCGAGGCCCAAGCTGAATTTGCCGACGCCCTACAACGCGCTGGACTGCGCCCGAAGGGTGCGCCGATCATGGACGGACAGAAGCACCGTGTTCCTGTTGACGGCGACCGCAAGGGGCGGCTGTCAGGAACCTACATCGGACACCTCGACGGCTATCCGGCCGGCTACATCCACAACTTCAAGACCGGCGATCAGGTCAGGTGGAGAGCGTCACGCCCGTCCAAGGAGACGACGCCGGAGGAACGGGAGCGCGCCAAGGCGCAGGTCGCCGCCGACCAGGTCGCCAGAGAGGCCGAGCGCAGCCGCCGAGAGGCCGTCATGTCGCACAAGGCCCGCGCCATTTGGAACGGAGCCAAGCCCGCTAAGACGCACCTCTACCTGACGCGCAAGGATGTGTCGGCGCACGGACTGCGGCAGGACCGGCGGGGCAACCTGCTAGTGCCCATGCGGGACGTAGATGGCAAGCTATGGGGCGTGCAGACGATCACGCCGGACGGCAGCAAGCTGTATATGGCCGGTGGCAAAAAGCAGGGCACGCACGCGCTGCTGGGCGAGCTGCGGCCAGGCCAGCCCTTGGTGATCGCGGAAGGGTTTGCGACTGCGGCGACTGTGCGGGAGGTGACCGGCCTGACCGTCGCCGTCGCGTTCGACAGCGCCAATCTGGTTGAAGTTGCCCGAGCATACCGCGAGCGTGACCCAGCCCGGCCTATCGTGATCGCGGCCGACAACGACCATCACCTGCCGCGGCGTGACCCGCCGTTGCCCAACGTGGGGAAGGTGAAGGCTGCAGCAGCAGCGCAGGAGGTTAGCGGTGCGGTTCTGCAGCCTGCTTTCGCGCCCTCCGATGCCGGGACGGATTGGAACGACTATGCGGCTCAGCACGGCAAGACGGCGGTGCGGCTGCTGGTCCAAGTCGAGATGGGCAAGCGGGGCATCGAGTTGCCAGCCGTGATGGCGAAGCCGGCGCAGGCCCCGGTCACCGTCACGCAGGCCATGCGCGACGCGGCACGCCAGCGGACCGGCCCGGCGGCGCAGACCCCGGATCAGAGCGCCGGGGAGGCTGCCCACCGCGTCCAGCAGCAGCGTCCGACAGGCCCGAGGCTATGATGCGGCAATGCTTGACAGTTCGACTACCGAAAGCGTCAGCATGGCCCACCAGGGAGAACCGACATGATCCAGATTTTGATCGTCTTTGTCGTCCTGATAACGTTTTTCTGGTTTGGCCGCTTAAGCACGAGGCGGCGGGAAGCGGCCAGTCCATACATAGGCTGTGACAAGCATGGTAAGCCGTGGCGGAATGGGTCGGGCGGCATGTACGTAATCTCCGGCGACGGCGGGCATAGCTGCGGCCACGGCGCCGGACACGGTGGGCATGGTGGTGACTGCGGCGGGGGAGACGGCGGCGGTGGCGGCCATTAGGCTAGCTAGATGTCATCTGACGCCCAGGTGCCGCCCACCCTTCGCCAGCAGATTGACAGCTTGCCCGCCCACATTGTGAGAACCTGGCGTGGCCGCTACGCCAACGAGGGAACGGACCTTGAGGCCCGTGCGATCATTGACCGCGAGGCCGCTACCATCCGCGCGGCGGGGCAGACAGCGGATGCGCTGGCAGTCTGGATGCGTTTGGCTGACGCGGCAGGAAAGATGCGGGAGCCACCGCCTGCGCTGGTCGCCGCCGCCGCCCTTGCGGGGCTGGCAGGCGGCATACGCACACAGGGATTCGAAACCCCTACGGAGGAGTAACGGAATCAGTCGCTTCCAACTGCAAGCGGTCTTTTTCTTCTATTATCGCAGTATGCATATCTGTCAATGCATCCCAGACTTCATCATCCGTCATAGTCTTTATATGCTCAATTTCCTTTAATATCATTTGCAGATTAATTTGCCCAATCTCTCCTAATATGCGGTTCCGATCTTCTAACGACATATTGTTCAATGGGTCAGCCTTGTTTAGGAAAGCTGCAAAGGCTCGACTAACAATTTGCTGCCTTGAAAGCGGCGCTGGAGCTGGGTTTGGAGGTGTCATGGTGCTTCCTTCAGTGTGGAGACGGGGACGCCCTACGACACCCATAGTCTTAGCTACTCTAGACCGGCGCCGCTTCCAACGCCGGTACGTCATCACTGGTGTCTACGGTGTCCACATCCACCTGTGCTCCGTCGCCGCAACTGTCCGCTGCGTGCGTCACCCGCCAATACACCTTCCGGTCATCCTCTGCCGAAGGAGCAGGCGCGCGCCGCGTGCAGTAGCCGCTGGCCGCCCACCACTCGACCGGCAGCCCTTTCCGGTAATCCGGCTTGACCGGCTGCCCGCCCTGCTGGTGCCAATGGATGCAGGACTGGCAGGCGACCACGCCAGGCCCCGTGCCGTCCCCAAGGGCCGCGCCGTCGCCGCAGCGGTCAGTGGCCTTCACCTTGGGCCAATGCACCAGGTCAAATTCGTCCTGGCCGGGCGAGGGCGCGTGCCGCCGGCAGAAGGTGCCCGGAAGCGGGAACGGGGGCCGATAGGCGCACGCCCCGCAGTTGGCCGGCAGGTCCACGTCCGCCTTCATCGCAGGGTGGACCGCACTGGACGCTCGACCTGCTGACGCCGGCTGGCATCCGTCGCCGTGCTGCTGTCCGGCGCCTTGGTGCGCAGCCGCGCCCCGTCGCGCTGTGCTTGAGTGATGACGGGCGCCGACGTGGCCTGGACCGGCGCAGGGGCCGCGGGAGCATTCTGGCGGGGAGAGGTGGGGCGGTCCGACATGCTGCCCCCTCCTACTGGCGTGAGCACTGCGGCGGGTTCGTCATGCCCATCGCCATGACAGTGCCGCCGTCAATGATGCACCCAAACGTGCCGCGAGGCGTGCGGGCCGTATAGTAGGTGTACGTCCCGCCGTCATAGCGCCGGTCAGCAATGCTGATAGCGGACGCCGGCTGGTTGAGCGCAAGGGCGGTGTCCTGCCGGATATGATCGTCCGACAGCAGCTTATCCGCGCAGCCGCCAAGGGCCAGGGATGCGGCGAGGAAGGCGAAGATTGTCCGGTTCATGGTGCGTTGCTCCAAAGGGGTGAACACGCCTGCTATTCGGCAGCAGTGCGGTAACGGTCCGCCTCGATCCGGGCTTTCAGGTCCGGGCGGCGGAAGAAGATCGGGCGGCCGCAGCGCAGGGGCGCAGCGCCGCGGCGGAAGATGATCGCCTCGTCGGCACGCATCCGGGTGCGCACTTCATCGGGCTTGATGAGCTCGCGTGCCTGTTCGGATAGCCCCTCGTTGGTGCCCCGATTGCGCGAGCCAGTGCCGGTGCCGCTTTGCGTGCTGCTGGAATGGCCTTGGGTGCGTGCGAGCACAGTGTACTTGCCGCCGGTCCGGGAGACTTCCTCCGCTGTGCCATCATCGTCCACGGCAGCGAACAGGCGCCAGGAGCACGAGTTGAACCAGGAGCCTTTGCCTTCTTTGCCCCAGGTGTCCACGAGCTGCCCCAGGGACTGCCACATGCACAGGAGGGTGATGCCGTATTTCCGGCCAGCGTCCCGCGCATCTTCCAGCACCTTCAGCTTGCCGAGGAAGTTCACTTCGTCCAGCAGGAATAGCACCCGGCCGGCGAGCTTGCCGTTAGCCCGGTAAGCCGCACCCAGCAGCGAGCCGACGATCACGCGCGCCACTTCCGGCGTCGCCCGCAGTGTTTCCATCGGCACTTGGATGAACACCGTGAGCTTGCCGCCGGCCAACTCATGCGTTCCGAATGATCCATCAGAAAGCATGTCGGCATAAGCCTTGATGGACAGCCATTGCGTGTCTGCCGAGGCATTGGAGTATATTCCCGAAAAGGTCTCCGTGAATACATCGGCAAGCGTTCCCGCCAAGTCCCGCGCAAGTGGGCTTTCGGAATTTGCTTGAATGTCCGCAAGCAAGCCCTTCATCTTCTTTTCAGGAGTGCGGACCCGGTTGCGAAATTCCCGCAGCGTCTTTTGACTAGCCGGCACGGTGCTGTCCCACAGCAGGTCCGCCAGCAGGCACGTCAGCAGCTCCTTGCCACGCACCTTGAAGATTGAGTTTTCGCCGGACTGGTTGGGCGGTGTCTCTCCCGCCACGCGCTCGATCACCGCTTGCACGTAGGTTTCCGCCAGGGGGTCACGCGGATCAATCCAGTCCAGCACGTTCACGCCACCCAGGCCGGGGCCGATCATGGCGACCTTGTGCCCCATCGCCCGGCGCATGGGCGCAGTCATCGGGCCGACTTGGCATGACGGATCAAGCACGACCGCCGAGCCTGTCCAGTAGGCCAGGGTGGGGATCGTTACCGCCGTCGTCTTATAGCCGCCGCTGCCGGCAAACACGGCGCCGTGCGTCGCGTCCGACGTGCAGGGGTCAATCAGCAGATCGGCCTTGCCACCCTGCCCCCAGGTCGCCGGATCATCCGGGTTGAACCGGACGCCGGCCACCTTGTCCTGATCTACGCGGTAGGCTTCACCCACCACGACGCCGCCATAGGCCGGATGCGGGCCGGGAAACAGCTTGCGAGCATCCGCCAGCGTCATCCAGTCAGCGGCGCCGTGCGCGTCCGAGAGTGCCCGCCGTGGTGCTGGTGCCCGCTCCCCAGGGCGAGCTGCGCGTATCCGCCGGCTTTCTGGCCAGCACAGGGCGACGAATGCCGGCAGCACCGCCACCAGTGCAGCAGCGCCCGCGCATAGCGGCAGGAACCGGGCGACGGCCGGCGCCGTTCCGAAATCCCGCCAGTAGTAGAACGCCGCCACCGGCAGCACCCACGGGTCATTCTGCCGCAGCGTTCCCAGGACAGCGCAGAGCGCCACCGAGGCCAGGGGCAGCCACAGGACGACACCCAGCCCCAGCACGACGCCAGCCCGGACCAGGCGGGCTTTCACCGCAACCGCCGGCTTAGGTTCCGCCAATCGCGGGACAGCAGCCAGATGCCGCGCACGAACAGGAACGGCAGGACGAGGATCAGCAGCCCACCCGCCGCGCCGGCCCATGACGGGTTCTGGCTTCCCAGCAGCCAGGGCAGCAGCAGCAACAGGAATACGACGGCGACGACGCGCATGGGGCTACTCCGCTGCAATGGGGAAGGGGGCGAGGTCCGCGAGGCGTTCCTTCACCTCCGGGTCGTACAGCACCTGCTCAATGAACCGGCGGCCGGACTCTTTATCGTGGACGCAATGAACCACCACGTCGATTGACCGCTGCAGCGTCGCGCGCAGGTCGGCGTCGTTGAGATGTTGCCCCGCCGGGTGCTTCTTGATGAGGCCCCGGATGCGGTCCCGCGCCTGGTCGGCGCTGTCCGCGTGCGTGGTCGTCATGCCCCAGTGGCCGCTTTCCAGGGCACTCAGATACGAGGCCGCAGCCGAATCCCTCAATTCTTGGACCAAAAGTCCATCCATGCCCATGCGCAATGCGGCTTCAACCAAGTCCTCTGCGCTGACCTTGGCGACGGACTGGCCGCCTTTGCTGTAGAACAGGTTGACGACGTTGGCGTGCGGCAGGCCGATTAGCTCCGGCATGTCCTCGATGGTGACGAGGCGCATGTTGGCCGGGATCGCGTGCGTGAAGGCGCGCATGTTGTGCGTCTTTCCTGACCCCACGGCGCCCGAGAACACGATGTTGAGTCGGGACACAACCGCAAGCGTCAGGAAATCCTCCCACCGTTCCGCACGGTAGAGGTCCAGCAACTCCCGTTGATGCAGGGGCATTCGGCGCTTCGATGTTGCGCTCCTGAACACGCCGCGCGCCGCCAAGTCGGCGGGGGTATCGGTGTGCATCTTTGGGCGTCGGATGGAGATGGCGAACTGCCCATCCGCCACGGCAGGAGGCCGAACTATCTGCACACGCTGGCCGTCCGGGAACCGGGTGGACACCAGCGGCACATCGGCCGCGATGTCCTGCTGCGTCAGTGCCGCAGCATTGACGGCGATGTCCTCCAGGTCGGCAAGGGTGAAGGGCAGAGTGATGCGTTCCGTGCCGCGCCCCCGGTCTATGAAGCACCGCCCTTCACCCACGCCGTTTATGTTCAGATCGGTAAGCGCCGGATCGGCCAGCAAGCCCTCGATCGGCTGCAGAAGCCAGCGAAGGTTGACTGCGGCGGCTTCGGTGAAGTGCATGGGTCAATACCTCGCCCGGTTCGCATAGAACAAATGCAAGTCCACGTAGTGGTTCACGAAAACAGACAGCGGCTGGCCTGGCCCGCGGTAGAGGGTAGACGGAATGTTGAGGTCGCGCCCGAACGCCATCTGCCCGAGCGTATTGGCCTGCCCCCCGATGCCGCCGAGGTTCAGCGTGGTGTTTCCGTTTCCGCGTTGCGCGAGGGCACTGGCGGCATTGCCGCCGATGTCTACAGCACTCAGCAGCAGCGCCGTCTTGATGCGCTTCCACAGGTGATCGTTCACGTCGCCGGGGGCGCCGGTTTGGCCCAGCTCGTCGGCGCCCGGACTGTCCAGTGGGATGGCGAGCAGGTCAGGCCGTGGCGTCAGTGCATCCGTCCAGACGAGGAACAGGCGTTCCTCACCATTGCCTAGACCACGCTCGACCGTGCCGTTCACCTGCGTTCCGCGCGGCAGCAGAACCGTCGTGCCGTCCATGCTCCATACGTCCTGATCCACAGTGCATTGAACCGGGCCGGGCAACGCGCTGCTGATCGGCTGGGACGGCGTGCAGGGGAACACGGTCCCCTTTTTGATCGTAAATGCGACGTGGAAATGGTGCGGGACGGGCGCGGCATCGGCAAACTTCGTGGTTTGCATCCGCTGCGCATAGTCGCTTCCCGGTCCAGGGGTCGCCACGTCCGGGTCACTGCGGCCAGCCGTGCCGCCGGAGCGCGCGGCACCCGCCGCAGGTCGCGCCCCAGCTTGTGCGCCGGCCTGGATGGCTGCCGTATCTTCCCAGAACCCCATGCGCGGCATGGGTGCAGCCACCACTGCAGGAGGTGGAACAACAGCCGGAGGAACTACGGGAGGCGCCGCCGGCTTCACCACGGGCGCCACCGGAGCTGCGACCGCGGGCACGGAACGGAACGGCTTATCTGGTAGGGCCACCCCCATGCTCCATCCGGCAGGGCTGACAGCCGCAGCGGGTGTTTCCTTCGGCGCACGTGGCCAGACGGCCCAGGCAATGCCGCCAGCCATCAGCGCAACGCATCCGACTGCCCCAGCCGCCCGGACACGCCCCGGCAGATAGGCACGCCCCCGTGCAACTGACGACGGCCCATAGGGACCATCGGCAACCTGCCCGCTCACGGCGCGCGGACCTGGCGCACGACATCGGGTGACACCGTGCCGCTGCCGCCGCCGGGTTGGGTGCCCACGGGATCGAAGGCGTTGTTGCGCAGCGCGCAGACCTTGCCGCCGCGGCGCAGGCGCATCTCACGCTGGACGCTCGGGATCACGACCTGCAAGCCGTTCGGCATAGTGTCGTTGATCGTCGTGACGACGGCTTCTTTGCCATCCTGATTGATGATGTAGATTTGCGGCAGCACCGCATGGGGTGGGAAGATCAGCGTCGTACGGTTGCCGTCGTCAAAGACGAACTGCGGCGCCAGCAGAGAGCATCCCGCCGGGTCGCGCTTGTCATAGGCATAGTTGCGGGCCGCGGCTTGCGCCTGGCTCATCCGCACCCGCACGACCCGTTCAGCCGCCGCCGAGGTCGCAGCCTCACGCCGCGCCCGCCAGGCTGCAACCGCTTCCGGCGACGGCGCCCCCTTGTAAGCAAAGTGGACGGTCATGTAGGCCGCCTTGTCTGCTAGATCGGCCAGGTCGCCATCCCGCGTATGCAGCTCGAAAGCGTAGCTTCGTTCCTGCCCATCTGCCGTGCTGGTGCGAACGAACAGCACGGTCGCGGCCATGGCGTGCATCGGTTGCAGGATCAGCACGTTGCCGGACGGGCGGGCCAGCCAGTCCTTTGCATCCTCCGGCTTCGTGAACACGAGGGGGCCGGCGATGGTCAACGGACGCTCCCCCGCCTCAAAGATGACCTGCAATGGAGCCAGGCCGGTGCTGGTCAGCCGAACCACCTGCTGCGGGTCGTAGGGTGTGCTGCGCACCCGGCTGTCCTTTGGTCCGGGCGTGGGGTCAGCAACGGCCAAGGCAGGCAGTGGAGCCAGCAAAGCCGCCGCAAACAGGAAGCCATGAAGCCGGGTCATTGTGCGGCATCCGGGTCAGGGGTTGAGCTGTAGTGCGAGAAGGCGATGCCGGCCGGGTCAATCTTCTGCTGGATATCCAGCGGAATGCGATCTTCTGCCGGCATCCACGTCATGCGGGCCGTCTTGCGGAGGGTGCGCGGCGCCTGGTTCGGGGCCGTGATCTTGAGCCAGAACACCGCATCGACCGCGTTGGGCGTGGCTGGGTCCGCTTTCACTTGGATGCGGTCCACATCGACGATGCCGGCATTCAGCCCGTCGCCGTAGAGCACGGCGGGGTTCTCCGGGTTCCGGGTATCGCGCATGAGGGCCTGGTATCGGTCGCGTTCAGCAGGCGTGCTCATGGCTGATGCACGCCGGTAATTCGCGTTGATGCCCTCGTCGGAGTAGTTTTCCCGGGCATACACGTACTGGATGACCGTGTGCCGGAACAGCATGTCGCGCTTACTCTGCGGCAAATCATCCCGCACAACCGGCGCATCATAAGTGCCGTCGTCATGGAGCACGGCCACGTAGACCAGATCGCGCGGCACGGGCCGGGTCGCCATGACGGCCAGGCTAGCAGTGGCGATTGCTCCCATGACGCCGGCCACCCCCCAGCCGCCGGCCACCGTGAGCAGCCGGCGGATGCGACGCTCCCGTTCCCATCTGTGTGCCTCGGCCACCGCCCGCGTCACTTCGGCCAGCGCCTCGCTTTTGAGGCTGTAGTCGGCAGGCAGCGCAACGTCGCTCACTGCACCACTCCGCGGCTTGCCCAATAGCTCCGCACCGTCCGCCGCGCGGAACGGTTCAGCGGTAGCGGCGTCGGCAAGG
>CAXTDP010000065.1:12667-14213 GCA_964242295.1 uncultured Acetobacteraceae bacterium
TAGCTCCGCACCGTCCGCCGCGCGGAACGGTTCAGCGGTAGCGGCGTCGGCAAGGGGGCGGCTGTCAGGCCCGGCGGGTTTGCCGCCACCCACTCGCCGGACGGCTCGGGGACCTGCGAATATTCGTTGGCGGCGCAGCCTGTCAGCAGGACGGCGGCAGCGAGGGCGAGGACCAAGCGCATGTTTACCTTCGCGTTGAATGGGTGATTGCGGGGGGAGGGGGTGGCGGCAGCGCGAGCGTGCCACCACGGGGCAGCTCAGCTTGCGCCAGCGAGATGTTCAGGGAAGGTGCAGGCGAACCACCAGCAGGTGCAGCCCCACCACCACTGCCGAAGCCGAGGCTGGGCATCATCCGCGCGATCTGGGCCATGGAATAGGCCGAGGGACCAGGCATGACGACGCCGGCCCCGATGGAATAGGCGATGGACGGCAAGGCATACACGCCAAGCGCCCCAGCGACGAACCACACGATGAGAGAGCACAGGATCTGGATGGCGTCTGGCAGGGCCGCAATGTTCGTTACTGAACTAATGCTGGCCGTGGTCGCCCGCGCCATCATCATCTGATTGCCGTTCAGGATGATCTGCAGGACGATCAGCCCGGCGGTTTGCAGCAGGATCAGCGCCACAACCTTGCCCACCGCCCGCTCGAATATAGGCTTGGTGGCATCGAACATGGCGCAGGCGATGATGGCCGGGGCGAGGCACACAACCACGCCCAACACCAGCCGAGCACCGATGTAGACCAGGGCCATGGTGCCGAGCCCCAGCCCGCAGAAGATAGTTGCAGCCACCCCGACGACGGCGGCAACGGCACCCATGACGTTCCAACCCACCACCTTCCAGATGATGCCGACCACCCCCCACATTTGCGCCCACAGGGCATCAAAAACCGCTGCCGTGCCGGCCACGGAGCTTGTGCCGCCGCTTGGGCTGCCGATCCCGCCCGTGGCTCCGGCGACGGCGGTAGACAGGGCATTGGGCAGGCCCGTGAAGAAGATCGCGCGCACCCATTGGTTGAACCCGTCCAGGTTGGAGGACAGGTAAATCACCATGCCAATGCGGATGAGCTGCGGGACGAAGTTTTGTAGCGGCGAGGCGTCGCCGTTTGCCAGCTTGAGGCCCTGAACGCCGTAGTAGCATACCGCCGCGGCGGCGACCGGCGCCGCCATGGCCGAGGTCATGGATGCGATGATGCTGTCCATGCTGCCGGACAGCACTCCGTCAATGTAGGTCAGGAAGCTGCCAATCGGCATTATCATGACGTTAGCCCGCCCCGATCCGCCCGTTGTTCATCAGGGAGGGAGCGCACCGCGTCATGGGGTCAAATGGCTTGATCTTGCCGACCTCGATCCAGCCGGGGTCGCCGTTGATCGTGACCACCTCCGCAAAGCCGTTGACGACGTGCGCAGGCGCTTTGGCAAACACGACAGAGGGCGCCGCGGTCAGGCGCTGCGCATTGGCTTGCGGCGCGGCCAGGATAAAGATGCCGGTTCCCTTGGGGTTCAGCATTTGCTGCTCGGTTGCGACCAAACGGGTGCAGACCA
>CAXTDP010000066.1:0-14089 GCA_964242295.1 uncultured Acetobacteraceae bacterium
GTCGGTGCGCTGCCCGGCGGCGTCCGGCCCTGCCACGACCTCGATCCGGTCCGGCGCCGCGCCGGACGCGACGTCAGCCACGCTGGCGTCAGACATGAAGGAGGCCAGGGGTGCGTGCGTTGAAGGTCGCAGTCGTGTTCATGGGCGTCCTGATCGTGGGCGGAGTCATCACGCTGTTCACAGTGCTGGCACAACGCATGTCGTCCGGCAGCGGGCCGATTGCGAGTGCCGTGCTGGACGAACCCACGGGCACCCGGATCGCCGGCACGTCCACGGCGCCGGACCGCCTGGTTGTCCAGTTGCAGGGCGGTGGGCCGGACCGGGTCGTGGTGCTGGACACCAAGACGGGCCGGGTGCTGGGCCGGGTCGGGTTGGCACACTGATGGCGCACAACAAGCCGACCCTGCCGACCAAGGTTTGCGCCGCCTGCGGACGGCCGTTCACCTGGCGCAAGAAGTGGGCGAAGACGTGGGACGAGGTGCGATTCTGCTCCGACGCATGCCGGAGCGGCAGGCGGGAAGCGGCCCGGCGTACGCGAGGCAAAGAGGGTTGATCTGCGTGCGGCGCTGTCCTAGATAACTCGCCTGGCTACGTCCTGTTCGTCTAGAGGCCTAGGACACCGCCCTCTCACGGCGGTAACAGGGGTTCGAATCCCCTACGGGACGCCAATATTCTTAATGCCTTACTTGTGTGTCGCCATGCCAGTCTTCCTTATTGGAAGAACAGGTGGGGAGTATGATCCACCTGCCCGGCGACGGGCAGGCAAGGGGTGGGGAGATGTTGCTCCTAGCCGTGCGACCCGCGCTCCCACACCCTGATGACCCATGGCAGGCAGGTTCGGTTTCCTGTTGGCGGGGCACAAGGGGCAGACCATGCCAGGCCGCTCAGTTACCTAGTGTGGTTGCCGTGCTCGGCAGCTTGACCGGCATTGTCCGGGCGACGTAAGCCGCCCGCCGCGCCCGCAGCAGCCGGGCAGCAGCGTTGATGCATGGCTGCTCCACCCACCGATAGGTCACGCACGCCAGGGCAAAGCTGCACCCGGTGGTTAAGACGAGGTGCAACGCCAACGTCCGCCAATTATCGCCGGGAGACATGCGCTCGGCGACAATCAAGCAGGGGGTCAGCAGGGCGAAGTGCAGCAAATACATGCTGTAGCTGACATGTCCGATGCGCTGCATCGCTGGATGCACCAGCAACTTCGGCGGGTGAACCGCAGCCAAGGCGACCGCGGGGGCGGCAATCACGGCAAAGGCCAAGTGCGGCGCCAGGTGCCACGGGGCCACTGGCAACAGCGGCAGCGCCAGGATGCCATAGCCCAGCAGAGCCAGCGCGACACCAGGCAGGCGCGGCAAACGGATGCGTTGGGCGATCAGTGCGCCCGTCACGCCCAGCATGAATACCGGAGCCTGCATGAATGGGTGAACATACTCGGCAGATAAGAGGACGCCACCCGTAACGGAGTGGCGGGCGCGAAGCTGGGCGATCAGCAAAGCTACGGCCGTCAATGCCACCGTGCGCCAGAGAGATCCACGCACGACCAGCAATACCAACGGCAGGGCAAGGTAGAAGGCGGCTTCGCACGATATGGACCAGCCGCCCGGCACGACGGCAAGCGCCCCGCCGCCCTGCCAGGACTGTCCGAACAGGGCGGCGACGATCCAGTCCAGCAAGGCGGTGCCGTCCGGTGCTCCCATCAGGGGGCCAGTGCCAGCCGCCAGGCTGTAGCCGATCCCGGCCAGCCAATAGCCGGGACCGATACGGGCAACGCGGCGAGCGGCATAGGCCAGCCACCCATCATTACGTCGTCCGGCTTGGAGCGTCAGCGTGAAGGCCGAAACCAAGAAAAAGAGCTGAACGCCGTTGCCGCCGTGAAGGCTGATGGCGGCCAGCCAATCGGGCAAGCCGGTCATGGCCGGAATGGCACTGGTGTCCATCGTGATGCCAAGGGCGTTTCGCCATCCTCCAAAGCAGTGGATCAACAGCACCATCAGGATTGCGACACCGCGCAGGCCATGCAGCGCGGGCATCTCCTGGGGCAAGCTCGTGCCATGCCGCTGGATCGGGACCTGGCCGAGCACGCCGAAGCCGGGCAGCGCCGCGGAGGCAGGTTCGGGGACGGCGGAGGCTGCGGCGGTCAGTTGCCCGGGGGCGACACAGGCATCCCGGCCGCCGTTCCAGCAGTTGTTGCCGGTCGGTTGCAGCGGCTCCAGCGTGCCGTCCGCGAAGGCCAGGGACATACCCATGTTGCTGTTGCCCGCCGACGCCGGCATGATCGCCGCCCCGTGGGACGCGCTGAGGGAGTCCGCCACAACGCCGGTGATCGTCTGCACCTGATTGGTGGCGGCTTCGGCCGGGTTGGACGACCGATGCGCCACCGCAGCGTCAGAGATCACCAACTCGGATTGCGCAGTCGCGCCACTACATCGTAAGTCTGGCCGGTCAAGCAAATACCGCGGTCCGCGCCCCTGTGACCAGTCCGCACGCCACTTTCGCAAGCACCGCTGCACTCATCGTCCAGCCTCCTTAAACCGGGCTAGCCTTACCGTGAACGGGGTCGTTTAGGCCTATTAGCAATTGTCGAAGTATGTCGAAGCAGGCAGCAGCGTGATACCGGCTGGACGGTCGAGGCCGCACGGAATGGCTTATCGGCATCGTCCACCCCGGCAACGGCTGTCCACCCCGCAGTGCCGTTCGTCCCGCGGGTGACGGGAACGGTATCGCGGCCCGCATCAGCGCCCTGCGATGGAGGCAGCACAGCGCCAAGGGCGGCGCCATGCGTCAGTCCAGAACGCTGACGGGCCGGCCCGAATGTCGCGCTGCTTGGATATGAAGGGCTGGGCCTCGGCACGCTCCGCCATCGCGTCGACGCCCCAGTGGGAGACGAAGGTCTTTTCGGGGGGAACGGGGACGGTGGGCACGGGGCGGCGTGCGGCACGGGGCAGGACAGGTGCGGCTCTCACGGCGGCAAGACGGCTTCCAATCTCCTCCGGGACGCCGCTCCTCATGCGGTCAAGCCGGTGCATCGCTCCCAGCGTCAGGCGTGATCGAACGCCGAGGATTTGACCAGCGCGAACACGCCCTGGCCGGCCTCCAATCCCAGCATGCCCACCGAGTCCCGCGTCAATCGCGCCAGCACCGCCGTTGGCCCGATCTGCAGGGTTGCGAACACCTCGTGCAGCCCAGCCGGGCCGATGCTGGCCACCACGGCCGGCAGCAGGTTATGGCTGCTGATCCCATCCGGCTGGTGGAGCGCCACCGACACATCGCGCGCGCGCAGCCGCAGCCGCAAGCGGGAGCCTGCCTGCTCCGCCCGCAACGGCACAATGAGCATCCCGCCCGGGAACCGCAGCCGCGTCAGGCCTCGCGCGGGGTCGTGCCCATCCACGATGCAGTCCAGCACGGCGCCAGCATCCCGCCGTCTGCTGAGCAGCGGCAGGTCGGTCCGGGCTGCGAGGTCGGCGACCGGACCCGCCGCCAGCACTCGCCCGGCCTCCATCAGCACCAGCGTGTCCGCCAGCCGGTCCACCTCCGCCAGGTCGTGCGTCACATACAGGATCGGCAGCCCCGCGGCGTCGCGCAGGCGCTCCAGGAAGGGCAGGATCTCGGCCTTGCGCGGCCCGTCCAGCGCCGCCAGCGGCTCGTCCATCAGCAGCAGGCGCGGACGGGACAGCAGGGCGCGGCCCAGCGCCACTCGCTGCCGCTCCCCACCGGACAGTGCCTTGGGACGCCGGGGCAGCAGCGGCGCGATGTCCAGCAGGGCCACGACTTCGGCGAAGCCCGGCCCGGCGGCGTCCCTCGGCGCCCGCCGCGCGCCGTAGCGCAGGTTCGACTCGACGCTCAAATGCGGCAGCAGCCGGGCATCCTGGAACACGACGCCGCAGCGCCGCCGTTCCGCGGGGACGACCACGCCGGAAGCTGTGTCCAGCAGCACCGCCCCATCCAGCGCCACGCGCCCCGCGACCGGGCGCAGCAGCCCGGCGACGACTGAAAGCACCGTGCTCTTGCCGGAGCCGCTCGGCCCGAACAGTGCGGTGACGCCCGCCGGCGCCCGGAACGCGGCGTTCAAAGTGAAGCCGGCGAAGCCGTGCCGTGCTGCGACGTCCAGCATCGCGGCAGAGCTACCGGCCCCACAGCCGGTGCATCGGCCGCACTGGCTGGCCGGAAAGAAGCGGGCCGGCGATGGCCGGGGCAGACGATGCCCGGAACAGCTTGGCTGCCGCCGCTTCGGCGCCGACCGTTCCAATCGCGGCATAGCCGGCCGCTGATAGGATCGGCATTCGCTTCCGCCTGTCGCTGGCGAAGGTGAGAACGGCGCGGAACC
The DNA here is from genome assembly GCA_964242295.1 of uncultured Acetobacteraceae bacterium. Classification (GTDB taxonomy): domain Bacteria; phylum Pseudomonadota; class Alphaproteobacteria; order Acetobacterales; family Acetobacteraceae; genus DASWOJ01. Next base: position 4,322 of record CAXTDP010000066.1, read on the forward strand.
CCCCCAGGCCAGTCTTCCTACCGCCGGGCGTGGCGCCTTGGCGTGTGCGTTCCCTCATTCCTGGCCAAGACCGCAGCACAGGCACACCCTTGCAGCATTTCGCCCTGGCCGCAGCACAGCGCCGGCCTGGGAATCTCCGCGCTGGGAAGCATGGGTCGCAGCCCCGATGCGCTGCATCGGGGCGAGGACCTGAACGCAGCCAGGGCGGAAGGGACTCGGAAGACCGCCTCACAGGCTGCCGGGATAGGCTCGCGACCAGTCTGTTAAGGTCAGCCCGCCTTCTTTGCCCTGGCCTTCGGCGCCGGCTTTGCAGCAGCCTTCGGCCCCGGCTTCTTCTCGGCGACGTTCAGGGCATCCTTGACCTGCTTGGCTGGCGTGAAGGCTAGCTTCTTGCTGGCGGCAATCTGGATGGCTTCCCCAGTGGCGGGGTTGCGGCCCTGGCGGGCGTCGCGGCTTGCCACCTTGAATTTGCCGAAGCCGGGCACCGAGACTTCCTCACCCTTCACAGCCGTTTCGATCACGGCGGCGAATACGGCCTCTACGACCTGCTTGGCCTGCTTACGCTCCATACCGTGCTGGCCGGCGATATGTTCGGCGAGTTCTGCTGTATTCATGGTGTTCCCTTTGGATGGTTTGTCGGCATGGTTGCGTCACCGGACGGTGGTCGCGCCGGGTGTCGGGCGACGTAAGCAGGGGCTTTACTGCATTGGAACCCTGATTCCACCTGCATCGGCATAGGCGAACCTACCGTCAACGATTTAGCGGAAAGTGTTGCCGCACAGGATCACTCGCCACCCGATTCGAACACGGCTCAAGGGGTTTCAGCTTTACGCCGATTCGCTGCGGTCTCGGCGGCTTGGCAGGTCGTGATCTGCAGCGCACAACGTGACATCATCAGTTGCTAACAGTGTCCGCACGCCCACGAGGGGTTCCAATGCGCTCCAATGCTTGCAGGGCTTGGTCGCGATGGCCGTGATGAGTCGTTCGGCCCGGCGCGATGTCCTCGCGGCCACGCCGCTGTTCCACCAATTGGACCGCGCCGAGCTTGACGCCCTGACCGACTTGGCCAGCGAGCGGACGGTCCCGCGGGACAGCACGGTGGTCCGGCGCGGCGAGGCGGACTGCTGCCTGCTCGTCCTCGTGCACGGGCGGCTACGCGCCGGCACCACGTCAGCCGATGGGCGGGAGATCACGATCGGCCTGATGGAACCTGGCGCCGTCCTGGGAGAGATCGCCCTGCTGGACGGCAAGCCGCGCAGCATGGACGTGGTGGCGATGCTCGACAGCCTGCTGCTGCAGGTGGACCGCGCGGCGTTCCTGCCCTTCCTGCGCGCCCGTCCCGACCTGATGCTCCGCCTGATGGAGCTGCTGTGCGACCGTCTGCGCCGGGCCAGCGCCGCCTATGAGGATGTCGCGCTGTCGCCGTTGTCAGCCCGGCTCGCGCGGCTGCTGCTGGCCCTGGCCGGCACGCATGGCGCCCCTGGAACGGACGGCATACGGATACGCCTGCGCTTGTCCCAGCGCGACATCGGCGCGCAGGTTGCGGCAACCCGGGAACGGGTCAACAAGCAGTTCCGCCTGTGGCACGAGGCCGGCGTGCTGGGGGAGCAGGGCGGCTACCTGGTCCTGCGCCAGCCGGATGCGCTGCGTGCGCTGCTGGAAACGCCGTAGTAGCTCCCGGCTCCGCGATGGGCGCGACAGCTTCGTGCGAGGGAACAGGGTGCGGTTTTCGATAGTTGCGGCGGCCCTGGTGGCCGTCCTGGTTGGCTTCGGCGGGACGCTTGCAGTCGTGGTGCAGGCGGCGGCGCATCTCGGTGCGACCCAGGCGCAGACGGCGTCGTGGGTTTCATCGCTTTGCCTGGCGATCGCGGGCACCAGCATCGTGCTCAGCGTGCGATACCGGATGCCGGTGGTCACCGCGTGGTCGCTGGCCGGGGCGGTGCTGATCTCCGCGGCGGCGCCCGGCGTTGACATGCCGGCGGCCATCGGGGCGTTCATGGCGTCCGCCTTGCTCACGGTGCTGGCTGGGCTGGTGCCGGCGCTGGGGAACGCCATCGCACGGCTGCCGGCCTCCATCGCCGGTGCAATGCTCGCTGGGCTGCTGCTGCGCTTCGTGCTCGGGGTGTTCCAGGCGGCGCAGGGCTTGCCCATCCTGGTGCTGCCGCTCCTGGCGGTGTTCCTGGTGGCGCGGCTGGTCCACGCGGCGTCGGCGCCGCTGGTGGTGATCGTGATGGGCGTGCCGCTGGCGCTTGCACTTGGCCTGCCGATGGCGATGCCGGCTGGGTTGGAGCTGTCCGTGCTGGTGCCGGTGGCGCCCCGGTTCGATCCCGCCGCGATCCTGGGCCTCGGCGTGCCGCTGTTCCTGGTCACGATGGCGACGCAGCAGATCGCCGGTGCGGCGGTGCTGCGGGTGGCGGGCTACGTGCCGCCGGTTCGGGGCGCACTGCTAGCGACCGGGGTGGCGTCCCTGGTCGGGGCGCCGTTCGGCTGCTACTCCGCCAACCTGTCCAGCGTCACCGCCGCGTTGTGCACTGGGCCGGATGCCCACCCGGACCCGGCACGGCGTTGGATGACCGGGCCGGTCTATGGCCTGCTGTATCTGGGGTTGGCGGCCAGCGGCGCCTCGTTCGTCCAGGTCTTCACCGCCCTGCCGCCAGCGTTGGTCGCAACCGTCGCCGGCGTCGCGCTGGTCGGGCCGCTGACCGGCGCCCTCGCGTCGGCGATGGCGCACGAACAGGAACGGTTCGCCGCGGTGCTGGCCTTCGGCGTCACCGCATCCGGCGTGTCGCTGCTGGGCGTCGGCGCGGCATTCTGGGGGCTGGCGGCCGGGCTGGTCGCCCTGGGGCTGCAACGGGCGGAACGGCGGCTGCGCCGTCTCAGGCTGGCTTGACCAGCAGGTTCGGCAGGCCGGGGTAACGCTCGTAGCTGTCCATGACGCGGTAGCCCGTCGCATCCAGCCAGGCGGTGAACTGCGGCCAGTGAGGCGCGCACAGCTTGATGAACAGCGTGGGCCGCCAGCAGGCCACGGTGGCCTCCAGCCCCGCAAGCACCGCCATCTCCCCACCTTCCACGTCAATCTTGATGAAGTCCACACGCTGCCCGGCCAGCGCGGCGTCGCCGGCGATGCAGCGCGTGGCGCCGGCCGGGTCCGGATGAAACTGCGCGCCGCCAAGGTTGTCAGGGTCCGGCACCTGCTGGGCCATGCGCCCAGGCCCGGCTGCCAGGGCCAAGCCGAGGAACTGCTCGTCCCAGGTTAGGCACCGGTTCAACCGCCCATGCAGGCGCAGGTGGGCGGCAGCGTCCGCATTCGCCTCGAACAGCACGACCCGGCGGGCGTGGGCGACATGCTCGAAGAACAGGGCATGGTTGCCGATGTTGGCGCCGATATCGGCGATGACGGCCCCGGGCGGGATGTGCGGCGCCATCAGGCACAGCTCTTCCGACTCGAAGAAGGCGCCGCGCAGGTGGCAGGCCTGGATGGGATCGCGCGGGTTGGTGACGAAGAACTGCAGCGCGGCGCCTTCCGGCGTGCAGCGCACGAGGGTCCCGGGCAGGTGCTGCGGGCCGCCGCCCCCCGTCATGCCGGGCCGATGCGGACCAGGATCACAATGGAGGGTTCGGCGGCGCTGGCCTCCGCGTCGAGCAGGCTGTCCCCTGGCCCTGCCGCACCTTCGCTGGTGTCGAGCCGGCCCGAACAGCAGTGCAGCACCGTGCCATGCGGCACCGGCGTCCCGGCTGCAAGCCGCAGCACCTGCACGTCCGCCCTGTGCCGCGCGGGGTCAGTGATGACGTTGAACGCCCGCCCGGCCCGGCCACCCAGCCGACATTGCGTTCGTGCGCCGCCGTCGAAGCGGTGTGGCGTCAGCAGCGGGCAAGGGACGAAGGGGCCGCCGTCATGCGACAACGCGATGAGCCGTCCCATAACCGGCGTGAACACCCGGTCGAATCCGGCATAATCGGAGAAGTCGCAATCCTCGGTCAGCTCCGCTAGGCTCGCCTGCCACAACAGGCTGCCGTCGCGGGCGGATACAGTGGCGACGTCGCGCGTTACGCCCCGTCCGTTGCGCCACGGCGTCGTCACCAAGTCACATGCGCGGTGCAACGTCACCCTTCAACTCCAGCACAGGACGCATGATGACGCCTGACGACCTCCGCCATTTGGAGACGCCTCCTGCCGCCCCGGCGCTGCAAGCCCTGTGGTGGGCCGCTCGCGACGATTGGGACCGCGCGCATGGGGCTGCGCAGGCCGACTCCGGCCGGGACGCGGCGTGGGTCCATGCCTACCTGCACCGGGTCGAGGGTGACCCGGACAATGCCCGGTACTGGTATGGGATGGCGCACCAGCCCGTTTGCACCGAGCCGCTGGACGCGGAGTGGCAGGCCATCGCCGGCGCGCTGCTGCGGACGCCGTAGGGCGGAAGCGAAGCGCCCTCCGCCGGGGTCACCGCTGCGATGCAGTGGAAGGCACCCCGCTGTTCCACCCCAGGCGGTGTCGGCGGGTTACGCGGTTTTGGAGGGTTGCCGGTCAAGACGCCGGCGCGTTGGCGGATACATCGGCTCCCAAACGCCCGAGCAGCCGGGCATGAGCGCGCATCCCGTGGTGGAAGCATCGCCAGTCGAACTTCTCGTTCGGGCTGTGCACCTGGTCGTCGTCCAGGCCGAAGCCCATCAGCAGGCTGTCCATCCCGAGCAGCCGATGCAGGGATTCCACCACCGGGATGCTGCCGCCGCAGCCGGCCAGGACGGCGGGACGGCCATACTCCGCCGCCAGCACCTCCTGTGCCGCCGCGACGAAGCGGCTGCTGGACGGGATCTCCATGCCCGGCGCGCCGCCGCCGGTGATCTCGGCCCGCGCATCGGCCGGCAGCCGGGCACGGACGAAGTCATGGAACGACTGCACGACGGCCGCCGGATCCTGGCCGGGCACCAGCCGGAACGACACCTTGGCGCCGGCCTCGGCGGCGATCACCGTCTTGCTGCCGGGACCGGCATAGCCGCCCCAGATGCCGTTGATGTCGGCGGTCGGACGCGCCCACAGCCGCTCCAACCCGGTCCGCCCACGTTCGCCCGCCGGGACCGACAGGCCGATGGCGCCGAGGAACGCGGCCTCGTCGAAGCCCAGCGCCGCCCAGTCGCCTTGCAGGGACTGCGGCAGTTCCGCCACCCCGTCATAGAAGCCCGGCAACTGCACGCGCCCGTCCTCGTCATGCAACCCGCCCAGGATGCGGGTCAGCAGATTGATCGGGTTCAGCGCGGACCCGCCGAACACGCCCGAGTGCAGGTCGCGGTCCGCCGCATGGATGATCACCTGCATGTAGGCCATGCCGCGCAGCCGCGTGGTCAGCGCCGGAGTGTTGATGTCCCACATGCCGGTGTCGCTGATGATGGTCACGTCGCCGCGCAGCGCGTCCGCGTGCTCCTGCAGGAAGCGGTTGAGGTTCGGGCTGCCGACCTCCTCCTCGCCCTCGACCAACGCCGTGACCCGGACGGGTAGCGTGCCATGCACGGCGTGCCAGGCGCGCAGGGCTTCCAGCCACATCATCACCTGGCCCTTGTCGTCCACGGCGCCGCGGGCGACGACGCGGGGGCCGTTCGGACCCTCGGACAGCACGGGGTCGAAGGGCGGACAGGTCCAAAGCTCCAGCGGCTCCGCCGGCTGCACGTCGTAGTGGCCGTAGAAGATCAAGTGCGGCACGTTGCCGCCGGGGCCGGGATGGTGGCCCAGCACGACCGGGTGGCCGGCTGTCGGGTGGATGGAGGCCTCGAAGCCCATCGCCTGCAACTGGTCCTGCATCCATGCGGCGGCGGTGGCGCAGTCGCCGGCATGGGCCGGCTGCGCGCTGACGCTTGGGATGCGAAGGAAGCTGAACCAGCGCTCCCGCGCGGTGTCCAGATTGGCTTCGATGTGGTCGAGTACGGGTTCGGTCTGCATGGGCGACACCATGCCCAAACCCGCGCCGGGCGGCTAGGGTGGGATGTGCGGTTCCTGCTCCCTCTCCCTCCGGGAAAGGGTTGGGGTGAGGGGGTCTTGCCTGCGGTGCGGGAAGTCTACAGTGCTATTGGAGCAATGACCTGTAACTGGAGGGGACAGCGCTTGCCCGCTCCCTCACCCTTCTCCCTCTCCCGGAGGGAGAAGGGTCAGAAACTACGCCGCTTGCGCCAGCTTCACCGCTTCGATTGCCGACCACACCCGCTCGGGCGTCGCCGGCATGTCCATGTGGCTGACACCAACCGTCCGCAGCGCGTCCTGCACCGCGTTCATCACCGCCGGCAGCGCCCCGGCGCATCCGGCTTCGCCGCAGCCCTTCACGCCCAGGACGTTGGTCCGCGCCGGCACGGGATGGCTGATGAAGCCCAGCTCCGGCGCATCAGCGGCCCGGGGCAGGGCATAGTCCATGAACGACCCGGTCACGAGCTGGCCGTCTTCGTCATAGGCGACGTTCTCCATCAACGCCTGCCCCAAGCCCTGCACGATGCCGCCATGCGCCTGACCCTCGACCAGCATCGGGTTCACCAGCACGCCGAAGTCGTTGACTGTGGCATAGCGCACGACCTGCACGATGCCCGTCTCCGGGTCCACCTCGACCTCCGCGACATGGCAGCCGTTGGGGAATGCCGAGGGCGAGGCCTCGTGGATGTGCTGCACGTCCAGGGTGCCGAGCAGGCCGGGCTGGGCGCGGCACTGCTCCGCAAGCTCCATGATGCCGATGCCGCGGTCGGTGCCGGCGATGGTGAAGCGGCCCCCGCCTGCGTTCCTGGAGAACTCGATATCCGAGGCCGAGGCCTCCAGCACGTTTGCCGCGGCCTGGCGGCCCTGCTCGATGCAGATCTCGCTTGCCTCCACGATGGCGGCGCCGCTTGCCATCATGCTCTTGGACCCGCCGGTGCCGCCGCCGGCGATGAGCTGGTCGCTGTCGCCCTGCAGCAGCCGCACCCGGTCGAACGGAACGCCCAGCCGGTCGCACAGCACTTGCGCGAACGGCGAGGCATGGCCCTGGCCGTAATCCAGCGTGCCGGTGATGATCGTGACGGTGCCGTCCTCCTCGAATCGGATGCCGCCCATTTCCTGCTGCGGCGGCGCCGTCACTTCCAGGTACTGCCCGATGCCGCGGCCGCGCAGCTTTCCGGCCCGGCGGCTTTCCGCCCGGCGCGCCGCGAAGCCGTCCCAGTCTGCCTCGGCCAATGCATGTTCCAGCACCGCCGGGAAGTCGCCGCTGTCGTAGTTCATCCCGGACGGCGCCTGGTAGGGCATCTGGTCCGGCTGGATGTGGTTGCGGCGGCGCAGGTCGGCCGGGTCAATGCCCATCTCGGCGGCGGCGGCGTCCACCAGGCGCTCCATATACAGGTTGCCCTCGGGACGGCCCGCGCCGCGATAGGGACCGACCGGAGTGGTGTTGGTAAACGTGCAGAGCGCCTGCGCCTCGATCAGCGGGGTCGCATAAACGCCGATCATGTTCTTCATGGTGTTGACAGTGGGCGGGATGGTGGTGGCGTTGCTGAGATAGGCGCCGAGGTTGCCCCAGCCCGTCACGCGGATCGCCAGGAAGCGGCCGTCCCTATCGAGGGCCAGCTCGGCGTCAACCTCGTGGTCCCGCCCGTGGCTGTCGGACAGGAAGCTGCCGCTACGCTCGTCCGTCCACTTCACCGGGCGGCCCAGCAGGCGGGCGGCCAGCAGGATGCAGGGATACTCGGGATACACGGACGCCTTCATGCCGAACGAGCCGCCGACATTGCCGGTCAGTATGCGTACCTGCTCGACGGGGACGCCCAGCACGTCCTTCAGCGATGCGCGCATCATGAACACGCCTTGGCAGCCAGTCCGAAGCGTGTAGCGCCCGGTGGCCGGGTCATGCTCGGCCAAGGCTGAGCGCGGCTCCATTGCGCCGACGACGATGCGGCTGTTGCGGATGGAAAGCCGGGTGACGTGGGCGGCCCTGGCGAAGGCGGCGGCGACAGCGGCGGCATCGCCGTGGTGGTAGTCCATGACGAGGTTGCCGGGAGCGTCGTCATGCAGTTGCGGCGCATCCGGCGCAGCCGCGGCCCGGGCGTTGGTGACGGCCGGCAGCGGATCCACGTCCAGCATCACCGCTTCAGCGGCGTCGCGCGCCTGCGATGCCGTCTCGGCAACCACGACCGCAACGGGGTCGCCGACATAGCGGACCTTGTCCTCGGCCAACGGGGGCTGCGGCGGGCGGGGGGTGGCACTGCCGTCGCGGTTCTTGCCGGACGACGCCTGCATGTGGGCGATCCCGCCGGCACGCAGGTCGGCGGCCACGAGCACGGCCAGCACGCCCGGCATCGCCTGCGCCGTGGCCCGGTCCACGCCGCGCAGCACGCCATGGGCGTAGGTGCTGCGGATCACAACCGCGTGTGCCTGGCCCGGCAGGTTCAGGTCATCGCTATAGCGGCCCTCGCCGCGCAGCAGCACGGGGTCCTCCTTGCGGTGGACCGGCTGGCCGATCGCGAACCTGGCGTCAGAAGAATCGAAGTAGGCGTCCATGCTGCGGCACTCCGTCAAGGCTGCTCCCCTAATCTAGGGCGGCATCGCCGGAACGGGAGTGTGCCGCGGCCACGCCGCTTGCGTGACCACGACCGCCGCCGCCTGCACGGCGACGACCAAGGCGACGCAGCCGGGCCACCCCGCATGCGCCCAAACGCCGGCCGGCAGGATGCCGCCCATGCTGCCGCCGATGTAGTAGCTGGTCACATACAGCCCCACCGCGGTCGAGCGCGACCCGCGCGCCGCTGCGGCGACGTAGCCGAGGGACAGCACCTGCTCGGTGAAGATGCCCGCCGCCGCCAGCGCCATTCCAAGCAGAATGGCGGCCAGGGACGGCAGCAGCGTCAGCAGCAGCCCGGCCACCGCCACCGCTGCCGCCAGCAGCACCGTTCGCCGCCGCCCGAACCGCAGGGCGAGCCGCGTGGCCACCGGCGTTGCCACCATTCCCAGCAGGTAGATGACGAACACCGACCCCAACTGCGCCGGGCCAAACCCGTAGGGCGGCGCGGCCAGCAGCACGTTGGCATAGGTGAACGTCGCAACCATCGAGAACAGCACGGAGAACCCGACCGCGCAGGTCGCGATTACCTGCGGGTTGCGGAGCTGGTCGGCAAACCCGGCGAGGCCACGGGCGAAGCCGCTGACGGGCTGGAACCGCACCTCTGCCGGCAGGAACGCGCGGATGGCCGCGGCGCAGCCCAGGGTCAAGGCGCCCAGCACCACGAACGAGGCGCGCCAGCCCAGATACTGCGTCGTCCAGCCCGCCACGAAGCGCCCCAGGAACCCGCCGAAGATCGTGCCCATCGCATAGGTGCCGGTGACCTGGATGCCCTCGGCCCCCGGGCACTCCTCGGCGATGTAGGCGACGGTAACCGCGAAGATGAACGGCAGCAGCAGTCCCTGCAGGAAGCGGCACACGATCAGCACGTCCAGCCCCGGCGCCGCGGCGGCCAGCATTGTCGGCGCGATCAGCAGCATGCTGGCGCCGACGATCAGTTGCCGCCGGCCGAGCGCGTCCGAAATGCCGCCGACAAAAGGGGCTACCAGCGCCACCGCCAGCAGCGTTGCCGTCAGGGTCAGCCCGGCCCGCGGCAGGGTGGCGCCAAACTCGTTGGCCAGGGTCGGCAGGATCGCCTGGGTGGCATACAGGTTGATAAAAGTGGCAAGCCCGGCGGCAGCGACCCCGATCCGGCGGCGCCCGGCCAGCCCGGTCAACCCGGCGCCTGGGCGGCCAGGATCGCGGTGCAGGCAGCCGGCAGCACCGCCGG
>CAXTDP010000067.1:0-14088 GCA_964242295.1 uncultured Acetobacteraceae bacterium
GTGCCCGGGAGGGCTTCGATGCCGAGGTCGCGCAGGATGTCGCGGATGATGTCCTCGACGGGGCGGCTGGCGATGTCGTCGTCGAGGTCTGGGGCGTCCAAGCGGTCGAGCAACTCGGCGTGCAGGGTGTCGGGGTCGTCGAGGTCGGTGTCTGGCGGGCGCTGGATGGCGTCCTCGACGGCGCGGAGGATGCGCTTGCGGGCGGTGGTGCGGTGGTGGCCAGTGTGGCTGGCCGGGTCGGGGGCGAGGGGATGGGGCGCCTCGATGCTATGCGCGAGGGCGACGCAGCGGCGGACGGCCCGGGCGATCTGGTCGAAGGCGGCGGCGGTGCGGATTAGGGCGTTTGCGGCTGGGAGGTCTGGCGTTGGGGGCGGGGTGGGTGGCGTGTCCGTGGGCTGCGGCGTGGGTGGAGCGGCGTGCTGCTCTGGCGCGGGCTGCTGTGAGAAAACCGTAGCCTGCGGTGCGGCTTGGGCCATTGCTTGTGCGTGCAGCACTCGCGCGATGGCGGTGCCCAACTGGATGAGTTCGTCCAAGGCTTGGCCGTGGCCTCGCAGGTCTGCGGCTTGTGAGCCGGGGTCGTTGGGCGGGGCGGCCTGGGTTGCTGAGGCAGACATGAACGGAACAAGAACATTGTTGGGATAGGGGCGTCAAGGATTGCTTAGGAGCGGTCGGGGCAGGATACGCGTGGCGTCATACGGGCAGAGACAATTGCTTGCTGCCGCCCGGGGCCGGGGTAGTGGATGCGGGGGCAAGGCAGGTAGTGCTGCCGGACTTGCTGACGGCGCTGGGTGCTGGGCAGTTGTCCGGGGCGGTGCTGGATGTGTTTGAGGCGGAGCCTTTGACTGGGAATGCGGCGGTTTGGGGGCATCCACGGGTAATTGTGACGCCGGCATGTGAGGGCGCTGACGTCGCGGAGGGCGCGGTCGCGGTATGTGGCGGAGGCGATGGCGGCATTTAAGCGAGGAAGAGTTGCCAGACAACTTGTATGAGGTGAACCGAGGATATTAGGCGATTGAGTCCCGGTTTCGATGGATAATCTTCTGCAACGGTTGTTCACAAACGTGTATCCGCTCCAGTGAGGGCTAAAGCAAAAGTTGCAAGTTGGAGGAATGTCTTGAACTTCATCGAGCATATAGCTAGCCGTAATACGTTTCTGGGAAACGATTGACCAGGCAACGGACGTTATTAAGAAGCTCACAGCCACTATGATTGATCAGCACAAACCTTCACCTGGTCCATATCAGTTGTTTAACCAAAGCACATCTCTACTAAAGAGAGTAAAAGAAATCAAGCTGATTGTGACGCGCCTATATGACGCGCGTGTTGCATTACTTAAAAGTGACTTCCTCGAAAATCTGGCTAGACCCGCCGATTTGCCCTCTCAGCAGCCATATCCAACAGAATTGCGCGAAATTCTTTTTGTGGGGTATGAGTTCGACGGAGTTATTGTGCTTGACTTCCAAAACCTATTGTTGTTCACGGGAATTGCTCTCGATGATTGGGCGCATGTTGCAGCCCACATTGTCGGTGCCCACCGTCCCGAGCGCAAGGGTTTCGATGAGATTGTTAAAGCTAATGGCGTGGGCCCGTTCGCACATATCTGGGGCCGCCATAGAGATGAAATGCTATGGCTTGATGCGTTCCCACGGTTGTATCTAAATAAAATGATCGTACATCGCGAAAGGCCTTGGCAGATTAGCCATTCACATTCAGTGCTTGGCTTGGATTGGAAACTCTCCACGCCGATGTCTTCTGGGTGGATCAGTGAGGCGCGGGTAGAAAAACTTCGAGGCAAGCTCCAAGACATTGCTCTTCGTAGCGACATAGTTACGCCTGAGGGCATCCATTCGGAGGTTTTCAGCTTATTGCAGTACATTGCCAAACTGGAGCGAGAGGATCGAAAATCTTTGTGCGATATAGCCCTCGAGACGGGCTTTGATACGCTTAATTTTCAGGAGATAGCTTGCCGACTTAGTGCGTTTCTTAAACAGGGGACACAAACTCTGACGCAACTAGCGATTGATAACCCAGGTGCGGTCGATCTTGGTAAGCCGCCTGTCTGACGCTTGTTTACTACCGATGGCCGGTGCAGGGACAAGATGTTTCCGTCATTCTCCTAGCTTGACCCCCACCCCCCCCCCCCCCCGCCGATGATCTCCTCCACCGAAGGAGGCCCTGCCATGAACGTCGTCACCACCCCCGCCCAACGCGCCGGTGTGTCCGCCGAGGAGTGGAAGCTCCGCTGTGACCTTGCCGCCCTGTATCGCCTGGTCGCGCATCACCGGATGACCGACCTGATATATACCCATATCAGCGCCCGCCTGCCGGGGCCGGAGAACCACTTCCTCATCAACCAGTATGGGGTGATGTTCCACGAGATGCGGGCGTCCGACCTGGTGCGGATCGATATGGACGGCAACATGGTGGAGAACCTGACCGGCAACCGCCGGGTCAACGCCGCCGGGTTCACCATACACTCGGCCATTCATATGGCCCGGCACGACCTGCAATGCGTCATCCATACCCACACCGCCGCCGGCATGGGCGTCGCCGCCCAGCGGCATGGGCTGCTGCCGCTTAGTCAGCACGCGCTGAAGTTCTATGGGCACCTCGGCTACCATGGGTATGAGGGGATCGCGCTCGACTTGGACGAGCGGGAGCGGCTGGTCCGCGACCTCGGGCCGCATAATGCGATGATCCTGCAGAACCACGGGCTGCTCGCCGCCGGGCGGACGATCCCGGAGGCGTTCAACACGATCTATTACCTGGAGCGGGCCTGCCAGGCGCAGATCGCCGCCCAGGCCGGTGGGGCCGAACTGGTGACGCCGCCGGAGGAGGTGCGGCAACATACTGCCCAGCAGTTCCGCGGGGAGGGCCGGCTGGAGCATTATGAGATGATGTGGGAATCCTGCCTGCGCCTGGTGGAGCACGACACTCCCGATTACCGGTCTTGACCGAGCCGCTTCTCCGCATCGAGGGGCTGCGGACCGTGTTTCCCGGGGTGAAGGGCGGGGGCGGCGACGTGCCGGCAGTGGATGGTGTGTCGCTGTCGGTGGCACGGGGCAAGACCCTGGGGATCGTCGGTGAAAGCGGCTGCGGCAAGTCCATGCTGTCGCTTTCGGTGATGCGGCTGGTGCCGCAGCCGGGCCGGATCGCGGCGGGGAAAGTGGTGTTCGATGGGCAGGATGTGCTGGCGTTGGATGCCGCGGGGCTGCGTGGGCTGCGCGGCAACCGGATCGCCATGATCTTCCAGGAGCCGATGACCAGCCTGAACCCGGTGTTCACGGTCGGCGACCAGATCATGGAGGCGATGCGGGCGCATGACCGCCGGGCCAGCGCCGGCGAGTTGCGCTCGCGTGCTGCGGCAGCGCTGGACCGGGTCAGGATTCCGGCAGCGGCCCGGCGGCTGGACGACTATCCGCACCAGATGAGCGGCGGCATGCGGCAGCGGGTGATGATCGCGATGGCGCTGTCGTGCGGCCCCGACCTGCTGATCGCCGACGAGCCGACGACGGCGCTGGATGTGACGGTGCAGGCGCAGATCCTGGACCTGCTGCGGGATCTGCAGGCGCAGACGGGGATGGCGATCATCCTGATTACCCATGACCTCGGGGTGGTGGCGGAAATGGCGGACGAGGTTGCCGTGATGTATGCCGGCCGGGTGGTGGAGCGGGCTTCGGGCACGGCGATCTTTGATGATCCGCAGCATCCTTATACGCTGGGGCTGCTGGGGAGCATCCCGCGGGTGGAGGAAACGCGGGAGCGGCTGCTCGCCATTGAGGGGGCGGTGCCGGCGCCGTTTGCGTTGCCGACGGGGTGCCGGTTCAATCCGCGCTGCGTGTTCCGGGCGGCAAGGTGCATGGAGGTTGATCCGGCGCTGCTGCCGCTTGGGCCGGATCATGCTGCGGCGTGCATACGGGCGCCGGTTGAGGAGTTGGCGGCTTGAGGGGGGTGGTTGTTCTCCCTCTTCCTTTGGGAGGGGGTTGGGGTGACGGAAGCCACGCAGACCAAACCTTGGTTGGCTTGGCACGACGTGGTTCCGCATCATTGCCTTTGGTCCGTGTGGCCTTTCCCTCACCCCGACCCTCTCCCGGAGGGAGAGGGGGAAGGGAGCGGCTGTTTTGACCCCGTTGCTGGAGGTTGAGGGGTTGGCCAAGCACTACCCGATCCGGGCCGGGCTGCTGTCGCGTGCGTCCGGTGCGGTGCGGGCGGTGGATGGGGTGTCGTTCAAGGTGTTCCGGGGCGAGACCCTGGCGCTGGTTGGCGAAAGCGGGTGCGGCAAGAGCACGACGGCTCGGCTGGCGCTGCGGCTGATAGACCCCACGGCCGGGACGGTCTGGTTCGAAGGCGTGGACATCACCGAATTGCAGCGTGCGCCGCTGCGGGCGCTGCGGCGGCGGATGCAGATCGTGTTCCAGGACCCTTATGCCTCGCTGAACCCGCGGATGACGGTGGGCGCCATCCTGGAGGAGCCGCTGGTCGTGCACGGCATCGGCAACGCCGCGGCGCGGCAGGCCCGGGTGGCGGAGCTGCTGGGCTTGGTTGGTCTCGCCCCGTATCACGCTGCCCGTTACCCGCACGAGTTCAGCGGCGGCCAGCGGCAACGCATCGGCATTGCGCGTGCGTTGGCGGTGGAGCCGGCGCTGGTGGTGCTGGACGAGCCGGTCAGCGCGCTCGACGTGTCCATCCAGGCGCAGGTGGTGAACCTGCTGGGCGACCTGCAGGCGCGGCTGGGCCTGGCCTACCTGTTCATCGCGCATGACCTGGCGGTGGTGAAGCACGTCGCCGACCGGGTGGCCGTCATGTATCTGGGCCGCATCGTCGAGACCGGACCCAAGGACCAGGTGTTCGCCGACCCGCGCCATCCCTATACGCGGCTGCTGCTGTCGGCGATCCCGCGGCCTGACCCGCATCGCCGGCTCGCCCGGCAGGCGGCGCAGGGCGACCTGCCCAGCCCGGCCAACATCCCCGCGGGCTGCCGTTTTCATACGCGGTGTCCCTTCGTTATTGACCTTTGCCGAACCGAGGACCCTGCCTTGCTGCCAGTTGAACCCGGCCACCTGTCTGCTTGCCACCGCGCCGCCGAGCTGCCGCCCTGGGATGCCGAGCAGGCCCATGCCGCGCCGCCCAATGCCGCGCGGCGCCTGGCGCTGTATGCCGAGCGCCGGGCTGCGCAGGTGGAAGCGGCCCAGTGACTGCGGTCCCGATGCTTGCCACGCTGGTCCACCCGCGCA
The DNA here is from genome assembly GCA_964242295.1 of uncultured Acetobacteraceae bacterium. GTDB lineage: Bacteria > Pseudomonadota > Alphaproteobacteria > Acetobacterales > Acetobacteraceae > DASWOJ01. The sequence goes on from CAXTDP010000067.1 coordinate 5,235, forward strand.
TCATGATGGTGGGTGGTGGCGCGGTGAGGGAACTGCCGGGCGTGCTGGCGAAGCTTGGCCTGTCGCGGCCGCTGGTGGTGACCGATCCTTATATGGTCAGCAGCGGCTTGGTCCGGCGCTGCCTGGACCCGATGGAGGCGGCCGGGCTGCACCCGGCGGTGTTCAGTGACACCGTGCCGGAGCCTACGGACGTGGTGATTGACGCGGGTGCGGCGCTGCTGGCGGCCGGGTCGTATGACTGCCTGGTGGGCTTTGGCGGCGGCTCGCCGATTGATACCGCCAAGGCGATGACCATCCTGGCGTCGGGCCGGGCGTCCGGTGCGGGGAAGCACATGCGGGACTTCAAGGTGCCGGTGGCCGCGGATGCCGCCGCACTGCCGGTTATCGCCGTGCCGACCACGGCGGGTACGGGCAGCGAGGCCACCCGGTTCACCGTCATCACCGACACCGAGCGCGGCGAGAAGATGCTGATCGCAGGCATGGCCGCCATGCCGCTGGCGGCGGTGGTGGATTATGAGCTGAGCTTCACCGTGCCCCGCCGGATTACTGCCGACACCGGGGTGGACAGCTTGACGCATGCCTTGGAGGCTTACGTGTCGCGCCGCGCCAACCCGTATTCGGATGTCCAGGCGTTGGCGGCGATGCGGCTGATCGGCGCCAACCTGCGCACCGCCTATGCCGAGCCGGACAATGCCCGGGCGCGGGAGGCGATGATGCTTGGCGCCATGCAGGCGGGGATCGCGTTCACCAACAGCAGCGTCGCCCTGGTGCATGGCATGAGCCGTCCGATCGGGGCGCACTTCCACGTGCCGCACGGGCTGTCCAATGCCATGCTGCTGCCGGCCATCACCCGGTTCGGGCTGGAGGCGGCCGAAGCGCGGTATGCCACGGCGGCGCGCACGGTTGGCTGTGCCCTGGACCGGGATAGCGATGCCGTGGCGGCAGGCAAGCTGGCGGAGGGGCTGGCGCAGCTCAACCGCGACTTGGACGTGCCGACGCCCGGGGCGTTCGGGATCAGCAAGACGGACTGGGATGCGCGGCTGGATGTCATGGCGGACCAGGCGCTGGCGTCCGGCAGCCCGGGCAACAACCCGCGGGTGCCGACGAAGGAGGAGATCGTGGCGCTGTATGGGGTGGTTTGGTCGGGCAATTCGTGACCCTTGCGTTGCTGGCGCCGGGTGCCCAGGCTAGCGGCTTGGAGGTTTGGGCATGAGCGATCTTTACGACACCGATGTGGTCGAGTGGTCCGAGCGTCAGGCGCAGCTCTTGCGAGGGCTTGCGGCGCGGCAGCCCGGCAACGAGCAGCCTGATTGGGACAACATCATCGAGGAAGTGGAGAGTGTGGGGCGGAGCCAGGTGGATGCAGTGGAAAGCCTGCTGACCAATGCCTTGTTACACGATTTGAAAGTGCTGGCGTGGCCGGAGGCGCGTGACGTCGTCGATTGGGAAGCTGAGGCGCAGCTTTTCCGCAGCCAGGCCCGACGGAAACTTACAGCCTCGATGCGGCACAAGATCAATACTGAAGATTTGTTCAATGATGCGATCAAAGGTTTGCCGAAAAGGATGTATGACCAGGCTCCCGGTGATTTGGCGGCTGCCATCTCAAAGGCACGTCCGGCTGATCTGGACGCTGCGCTTGTTGACCGCGAGGAGCCCGTGCAACAGGTTTAACGGGCTGGAAGGGATACCAGCCCGCTACCTTGGACGATGCGCTGGTGGTGGACACGGGGGTTCATCATTTGCCTAACTCGGGTAGCCTCAGCTTCTGCGGGATGGCGGCTCACGCAGTAGGTCCTCCAAGTCCAGTCGCCGCGTGACCATTGCCAGGGTGCCATCCGCGTTGTGCGGCCACTGGTCTGCTGGGCGGTCCCAGTATAGCTCGACGCCGTTGCGGTCGGGATCGGAGAGGTAGAGCGCCTCGCTCACGCCGTGGTCGGAGGCGCCGTCCAGCTCGATCCCGGCTTGGTTCAGCCGACGCAGCGCGTCCGCCAGGTCGGCCCGGGTCGGATACAGCACTGCCGTGTGGAACAGCCCGGTTGTGCCTGGCGGCGGGGGCGGGCCGCCCAGGCTCTCCCAGGTGTTCAGCCCGATGTGGTGATGGTAGCCGCCGGCGGAGATGAAGGCGGCTTGGGCACCATAGCGCTGCATCAACTGGAACCCCAGCACGCCGACGTAGAAGCCGAGGGCGCGGTCGAGGTCTGACACCTTCAGGTGGACGTGACCGATCCGGACGCCCGCGGCGATCGGCTGCGCGGAGGATTGGAGGGGGGATAGGGTGGTGCTGGACGACATGTTCGACACTCCGTTCCGGTGGGGTCAAGCGATGCGGGGCTGGGCCGCACGGCGGATGGCAGGCGTCGGGACCAGCGCCCAGGCGCCGTCGCCGACCAGGGCCAGCGCAACCAGGCCGATGGCCCAGAACGCCGGGAATTCCCAGCCGCCGCCGGTGTTGCTGAACAGCCAGCCATTGGCGCCGTGCACCGTCGCGATGGCGCCGAGCAGGATGGGCGCCAACGCCAGGGCGACCAGCCTCGCCCAGACACCGGCGATCAGTGCGGCGGCACCCACCACCTCGGCGGCGATGACAACGTAGGCCAGGGCCGGCGGCAGGCCAAGCTGGCCGAAGAACCCGGCGGTGCCCGCCGGGGTGAAGACGAACAGCTTTACTCCGGCATGGGCCAGGAACATCAGGCCGAAGCTGATGCGCAGGATGAAGGCGGCGTAGGGGGCGGTGCGTGGGTCGGTCATCGGTACTCTCCGTTTGGGATGCAGCCTACATCGTCCCTCGCGGTTCCCGTGATAATCGGCGAAGGTGTTGGATCATCTCATACTGTTGGTTGGAGGTAGCGGGTGCTTGATCAGGTCACGGGAATGCGGGTCTTTGTTCGCGTGGCGGCAGCCGGTAGTTTGGCTGCGGCTGGGCGTAGCCTCAATTTGTCGCAGACGATGGTGACCAAGCATGTGGACGCCACCGAGGCGCGGCTTGGCGTTCGGCTGCTGCACCGGTCCACCCGGCGGCTGACGCTGACGGAGGCAGGGCGCGGCTACCTTGAGGCCTGCCAGCGCATTCTGGCGGAGATCGAGGAGGCCGATGAGGCGGCAGCGGCCGGGCAGGCGGAGCCGCGGGGGCTGCTGCGGCTGAATGCGCCGGTGTCGTTCGGCACGTCGCAGGTCGCGCCGCTGCTGGGCAGATTCGCCGCGAGCTATCCCAAGGTGCGGCTCGATGTCGGGCTGAACGACCGGGTGGTGGACCTGATCGAGGAGGGCTGGGACCTCGCCATACGCATCGGCGTGCCGCGCGACTCCAGCCTGGTGTCACGGCGGTTGGCGCCGTGCCGGATGGTGGTGTGCGCGTCGCCGGACTACCTGCGGGCGCAGGGGACGCCGCGGACCCTTGCGGACCTCGCTAGGCATAACTGTCTGGGATACACGTTGTCGGAGCGTATGGGCACGAACCGATGGAGCTTTGGCCGGGATGCCGAGGTGGTCGCCCCGGTGTCTGGAACCATGCAGGCCAACAACGGCGATGCTTTGCGTGAGGCCGCGCTGGTGGGGTTGGGTGTGATCTACCAGCCGACGTTCCTGGTTGGCGACGACGTACGCAACGGGGCGTTGATTGCCCTGGCGCTCGATCATCCGCCGGCGTTGGCGGGATATATCCAGGCGGTGTTCAGGCCGGACCGGATGCTGCCACTGAAGTCGCGGGTGATGATAGAGTTCCTGGCGGGGCAGTTCGGCGACGACCCCCCGTGGGACCGTGGCTGATCCGGGTGGTCAGACCGTTTGCTTGCCTGCTGGCTTCGGTACGGCCTGCGCATCGCGCCGGAGGCGGTTCTCGCCTAGCAGCAGCAGGATCGGCGCGGCGATGAAGATGCTGCTGCTGGTGCCGACCACGATGCCGAACAGCATCATCACCGCGAAGCCGGATAGCGACGGGCCGCCGAACAGCGCCAGGGGCAGGCTGGCCAGGAATACGGTCATGCTGGTGCCGAGCGTGCGGTTCAGGGTCTCGTTGATGGACAGGTCTATCAGCTTGCGGAGCGGCATCGTCTTGTACTTGCGGAGGTTCTCGCGCATCCGGTCGTAGACGACCACCTTGTCGTTGGTGGAGTAGCCGATCACGGTCAGGATCGCCGCGACCATCACCAGATCGAACTCGATCCGCGTCACGGCCAGGAAGCCGATGGCCTTGGTTACGTCCAGCAGCAGCGTCACGACTGCGCCGACTGCGAACTGCCATTCGAAGCGGAACCAGATGTAGACCAGGATCATCAGCAGGCTGATGCCCAGGGCGAGCATGCCGTTCTGGAACAGCTCCTCGGACACGGAGGCGCCGACGGCGTCGGTGCGGACCAGGCGGGTGCCGGGCTGGGCGGATTCCAGGGCGCCGCGGACGCGGGAGACCAGGGCCTCGGTGGCGTTCTGGCCGTTTTGCGGGTCTAGGCGGATGCTGACGCTGTCGTCGCCGCCGAAGCGCTGCAGGCCGGCGTCGGGGAGGCCCGCAGTTGCCAACGCCTCGCGCAGCCGGCCGAAGTCGGCGGGGCCGGGGGTGCGGACCTCCATCACGACGCCGCCGCGGAAGTCTATCCCTAGGTGCAGGCCGGGGTGGAAGAACAGGATCACCGACGCGAGCGACAGCACCGCCGAGGTGGCCAGGCCGAGGAAGCGGCCCCGCATGAACTGGATCGTCGTGTGGTCGGGGACCAGGCGGAACAGCGGGCGGATGAACATGGAGGTTACACCGGCAACAGGGCGGGGCGGCGGGACACGAACCAGCGCACCATCAGCAGCCGGGCCACGACCGTCGCAGTGAACATGGTGGTGACGATGCCCACTGTAATGGTGACGGCGAAGCCGCGGACGGGTCCGGAGCCGAACACGAACAGCATGACGTGCGCCAGGAACGCCGTCGCGTTGCTGTCTATGATGGTGCCGTAGGCCCGGCGGAAGCCGGTTTCCAGCGCGTTGATCGGCGTGCGGCCGTTGCGGACCTCCTCGCGGATGCGCTCGTTGATGAGGATATTGGCGTCCACCGCGACGCCCAGGGTCAGCAGGATGCCGGCCATGCCGGGGAGGGTCAGCGTCGCGCCGAGCAGGGATAGCAGCGCGACTTGCAGCAGCAGGTTCACCAGCAGCGCGGCGTTGGCGAACCAGCCGAACAGGCCGTAGAACACCGCCATGTAGATCATCACCAGCAGCAGGCCGACGCCCAGCGCGACGGCGCCGCGGAAGATGCTGTCGGCGCCAAGCTCCGGGCCGACGCTGCGTTCCTCGACGACTGACAGGGGCGCGGGCAGGGCGCCGGCGCTCAGCAGGTTCGCCAGGTCGCGAGCCTCCTTTTGAGTGAAGCTGCCGCTGATCTCACCCTTGCCGGCGAGGATGGCGCTGCGGATGACGGGGGCGCTGATGACCTTGTCATCCAGCACGACGGCGAAGCGATGGCCGATGTTGGCGCTGCTGACGTCGGCGAAGCGGCGGGTGCCTACGCTGTCGAAGGTGAAGAAGATCTTCCAGCCGCCGTTCTGCTGGTCCTGCTCCGCGCTGGCGGAGGTCAGGCTGGCGCCGTCCACCTCGACGCGGCGGCGCACCGGCTCCTTGACGCCGGGCTGCTTGTCCACCGAGAGGAAGTCCACGCCGGCGGGTGGCTGGCCGTTGAGGTTCGCGGTCTCGTCCAGCAGGCGGAAGGTCATGCGGGCGGTGCGGCCGATCAGCTCCTTGACGCGGTTCGGGTCCTCGACGCCGGGGAGCTGCACGACGATGCGGTTGTCGCCCTGCTTGGTGATGACGGGGTCCAGCACGCCGGTGGTGTCTATGCGGCGGCGGACGATCTCGATGCTTTGGGCGATGGCGCGCTCGGCGCGGTCGCGCAGGATGGCGGGGGACAGGGTCATGGCGACGGCGCCGGGTTCGGTCGTGACCTCGTATTCGGCGGCGCCGGCCGACGTGGAGGCGCTGCGGAGCAGGCTGGCGGCGTCCTGCACCTGGGCGGGGTTGCCGATGCGGACGAGAACGCGGTCCTGGGCGGCCTGGACGGTGGGGGGCAGGTACTGCACCTTGCCGCGTAGGCTGGTGCGGGCGCTGTCGGCCAGGCTGTCCAGGCGCTCCTTGACGACGGTGGCCATGTCCACTTCCAGCAGGAGGTAGCTGCCGCCGCGCAGGTCTAGGCCGAGGCGCACCTGCGGCCAGGGCATCCAAGCTGCGGGCTGCGGCAGGAAGTTGGGCAGGCACAGCAGCGCGCCGAGCAGGCAGGCCGCGGCAATCAGCGCGATCTTGAGGCGGCTGAAGTAGATCATGGCAGGCGGATTGGTCCGGTCACGGGTTTGCCCGCGGGTATGCCGATGCTGGCGGGTGGGCGCAAGGGTTGCGGTGATTGGGGGAGTGTCGTTCTCCCGTTGGGAGGGGGTTGGGGTGAGGGGAAATGACGGCGCAGTCTTGTCCTGCATCGGGAAGGTCGTGTCCGGGACCGGACGTGGTGCTGGTGGCCTCCCTCACCCCGGCCCTGTCCCGGGGGGAGAGGGAGTAGGCAGCCTTGGTCTGGGGGCACTGGCGGGCTACACGAAGTGCATGAACAACGGACCCTTGCGGATCGGCGTCGTTGGGGCCGGGCACTTCGGGCGCTTCCATGCGCTGAAGGTTGCCGGCAGCCGGCGGGCGATGCTGGCGGGGGTGCATGACCTGGATGCGGGGCGTGCTGCGGTTGTGGGGCGGGAGGTGCGGGCGCCGGCCCTGTTGCTGCCGGATCTGCTGACGGCTTGCGATGCGGTCATCATTGCGGCTCCGGCGGACGCGCATCATGCGCTTGCGGCGCAGGCCATGCGTGCGGGGCGGCATGTGCTGGTGGAGAAGCCGCTTGCTGCGACGCTGGCGGAGGCCGATGACTTGGCAGCCGTGGCGGCGCAGTCCGGCGTCGTGCTGCAAGTGGGGCACCTGCTGCGCTACTCCGCCGAGCACCGGGCCATCTCTGCCCGGATCACCCGGCCGCTGTATATCGAGTGCGCCCGCATCGCGCCGTTCAAGCCGCGGGGCACCGACGTGTCGGTGATCCTGGACCTGATGATCCATGATCTCGACCTGGTGCTGGCGCTGGTGGACAGCCCGATCAGCAGCGTGGACGCGCTCGGCGCCGCGGTGTCGAGCGCGCATGAGGATATCGCCAATGCCCGCGTGCGGTTCGAGAACGGCTGCGTCGCCGCCATCACCGCCAGCCGCATCTCGCTGAAGACGGAGCGGCGGATGCGGCTGTTCTCGGAGGAGGGCTACCTGTCCGCCGACTTCGTGGCGCGCAAGCTGGTGATGATCGGGCGGGAGCGCGGCATGCCGCTGCCCGGCACGGGGGGCTTCCGGCGGGAGGAGACGAGCTGGACCGAGGGCGACGCCATGGCGGCGGAACATGAGGCGTTCGTTGCCGCCTGCCTGGACGGCGCCCCGGTGGTGGTGGACGCCGCCGCCGGGCGCCGGGCACTGGCGGCGGCGCTGGCGGTCACGGAGGGGATGGCGGAGTCACGGCGGGTGGCGATTGCGTCCGGCCTGATCGGTGGCGTGTAGCGACGACGGTGCAGGGCGCGGTTGGACCGGGTGGTTGCTGCGGCAGATCGGGGCGGCGTGGCTTTGGCTTGATGCCCGCTAAAACGTCTTAAGCCGGGATCGCCCGCCATAGGCCGCGTGGCCTGGGTGTGGGACGGGCGCTCTGCCATGCGTCCGCCAGGTCTGCCGGCGCCAGGGCATTGGCTGCGGTTCCGGCCCGCCGGGTGTTGGCTGCCTGGTCCAGGACGCCCAGCACCTCATGCGCGGCGACCTCTGACGGCAGGGCGCCGGGAGGGCGCAGGCTGTCCATGGCCGCATGGAAGCCGTTCCGCTGCGTGTCCGCCCGGGCCGGGTCGCGCAGCAGCGACAGCACGGTGCGGCTGAGGGTTGCGGCGGTGCAATCGCCTTGCAGCAGTTCCGGCACCAGGGCGCGGCCGGCCAGGAGGTTGACCATCGCGACGTGCGGGACCTGGATCATGCGCCGGGCCATCGCGGCGGTCAGCGGGTTGACGCGGTAGGTGACGGCCATCGGCACGCCGGCCAGCGCCAGTTCCAGCGTGGAGGTGCCGGACTTGGTGAGCGCGGCGCCGGCGGCGGCGTAAGCGTCGTGCTTGGCGCCGGGGTCGGTCAGGATGATGGGCTGTACCGGCCATCCTTCGGCGGCGCGGCGCACCACGTCGCTGACCGCTGCGGATACCGGCAGGACCGGGCGCAGCGCCGGCTCCTGTGCCGCAAGCAGGTGCAGGGCGCGGCCGAATACCGGCAGCAGGCGCGGCGCCTCGGAGCGGCGGCTGCCGGGCATCAGGACGAGCACGGGCTGGCCGGGAGCGAGGCCGTGCTCGGTGCGGAAGCGGGTGGCATCGCCACGGTCGGCGCCGGATTCCAGGACGGGGTGGCCGACGAAGGTGGCGGGCAGGCCGTGCCGGGCGAACCAGGCTGGCTCGAAGGGGAGCAGGCACAGCAGGCGGTCCCATAGGCCGGGGTAGCGCTTTACCCGGTGCGCCCGCCAGGCCCAGACCTGGGGGGCGACGTAATGGACGCGGGGGATGCCGAGCGGCGCGACGCCGGCGAGGACGTGGTGCATGAAGCCGGGGCTGTCCACCGTCACCACGACGTCCGGGCGGAGGCGGGCGATGTCGGCGAGGACCTCGGCATGGCGGCGGCGGAGCAGGCGGATGCGGGGGACGACCTCGATGATGCCCATGACGGACAGGTCGGACATTGGGAACAGGCTGGCTGGCAGGCCGCTGTCGGCCATGCGGGCGCCGCCGACGCCGGCGAACTCCAGGCCGGGGCGCTGGGCGCGCAGGGCGGCGATCAGGCGGGCACC
>CAXTDP010000068.1:0-6214 GCA_964242295.1 uncultured Acetobacteraceae bacterium
CGACGCCGGTGGTCCAAGCTGCGGGAGTGGCTCGCGCCGGTGGCCGCTGACGTCGGCACGGTGGGGCGCCGGAAGGCCCATGCGTGACACGAGGACCAGTTGGCGATGACAATGGATCTTGGGTTTTCCCGCACGTCCCGTGCTGTCGCCCTGTTGTCACGCGGCCTGGAGAATGCGGGCGCTGAGCAGGTCGAGGCCCGCTCGGCCGCGTTCGGCAGGCTTGGCGGGGCTGGTTCGGCACTGGCGGTTGCGGCATGTTCTTCGGCGACGGCCTGCGCCGCCCAGCGGATCGCGCCGCCGTGCCGGTCTGCAAGCGCGTGGAACTGGGACGCCTGGCCTCCGTCCGCGTCGCCTGAACCACACAGCCAGGGCTGGGGTAGCTGCGCCCGCATCCCAGGTCCATGCGGCACGGCTGCGGCGTCCCTGAAGCGCACTGACCGTGAACGACCCGGTTGAGGCTGCGCCTAGGCCAAAGGACTGCGATCCGGGCCGGCGTGGCGAAACCAGACGCCAGAGGCAACAGCGGTCGTCAGCATGACCCCATACACGACCAGAGCCAGACCAAGCGTGGCGAAGGCCAGGCCCAGCGACCCCGTGACCGACAACACTACCCAGCCGCCGCCCACTGCGATGATCATCCGGACCAGCCCGGCCAGCAACGGCCAGCCGAGCCGCCCCGCGCCTTGAGAGGCGAAGTACAAGGATAAGCCAAGGCCAAAGAAGCCGTAAGTCGGACCGACCGTGCGCAAGTAGGCGACACCGGTCTCAAGCATGCTTGGGCTGCTGCCGAACAGCTCTAGCCAGGCTTTGGGCCAGATCGCCGCCGCGATCCCGATGGCTTCGGTGATCACGAAGGCCAGCGCCCCACCCGTCAGCGCAATCCGCAGCGCCCGCCGCTGCTGGCCCGCACCGATGTTGGTGCCGACGAGCGCCACCATGGGCGCGCCCAGCCCAAAGACGAGCGGGATCAGAAGGTATTCGAGCCGTGCTCCGGTGCCGTAGCCTGCCACGGCGTCCGGGCCGCCCGCCGTGCCGACAAGCGCCGTGGTCAGCGCAACCGTGAACGTGGTCTGCAGGGTGCTGATGGCGCCCACGGCGCCGACCCGCAGGATGTCTGCGAACAACGGCCAGCGCAGCCGCGTCCAACCGAGGCGGATCACGGACCGGCCCGAGAGGATATACCAGGCGAGAACCGAGATCATCAGCACCGCCGTCAGCACGACAGCCAAGCCGCCTCCAGCGATGCCGAGCGCCGGAATCGGTCCAAAGCCGAAGATCAGGGCCGGCGAGAGCGGGACGAGCAGGACGATGCCGGCGCAGATGGCAAGCGAGGGGACCAGCATGTTGCCGGTGCCGCGGATCGCGCTGGCGAGCGCGTTCATCAGCCAGACCAGCACGTTGCCGGCGAAGACCACGTTGGAATAGCGCATGGCCGCATCCAGCGAAGCACCCTCGCCGCCCATCGCGGCGTAGATCGGCCGGCCATAGGCCAAGAACACCAGGGATGCCGCCGCGCCAAGCACCAGGTTGATCAGGACGGCGTGCAGCACCAGGGCGTTGGCGTCATCCCGTCGTCCTGCGCCGAGCGCCCGCGCAATGGCGGACGAGATGCCCCCGCCAATCGCGCCCGCGGACAGCATCGTCATCATCATGAAGCCAGGGAACACCAACGCCATGCCGGCCAGTGCGTCCGTACCGAGCCGCGACACGAACCAGGTCTCGATCAGCCCGGTCGAGGCCTGCGCCATCATCACCAGGACGTTGGGCCAGGCGAGCAGCAGCAGCGTCGGGATGATCGGGCCATGAAGCAGCCGGCGGGTGCGGGGATTCATCGGCGCGGCATCAGGGGCAGGGGACGCCGTAGCCGAAACCGGCGCAGGCGGCAGCGGCTGGCCGGTCAGGGCATTCATGCGGCTGGCTCTTTCAGTATGGCGCGCGCACGCGCCAGGCGCGTCTGCAAGGGTGGCGCCGCCGCCGGACCTGCGGCGCTCGTGAAGTCCCGTTCGATCAATGACCGCCCGGTGCAGCGGTCAATGACGACAGGTTCGGCCAGGGCGCCTGTGACGGCGTCAATGACGATGACGCTGGCGCCCTCCGGCGCGAAGTGGCGGTTCCCGAACGCCAGCAACGCCATCAGCACACCGTGGAAGTCGCGGCCTCGGCCCGTCAGCACATGCTCGCCTCGCGGCGGCCAGGCGTTGTAGCGGCGGCGCTGCAGCAGACCGGCCTCGACCAGCGTCGCCAGGCGGCATGCGAGCATGTTCGGCGCGATGCCAAGGCTTCTCTGGAACTCGTCGAAGCGCGTCAACCCGGCAAAGGCGTCGCGCAGGATCAGCATGCTCCACCACTCGCCCACATGATCGAGGCTGCGGGCAATCGGGCAAACCATGCCGCCGAAGCTCTTGCGTTCCATAAGGCGGGTGTAGGACGGTTGCTTGCATCATGCAAGTCTATCTTATCCACGTAGCAAAGGTCCGGCACCGGGTCCGCAAGAGGCCGATTATGGGAGCAATACTCCCGGTGGCACCCTCGTCACGGCGGACCCGGCAGCACCTCCGATCAGGCCGGGACGACCGCCCTCTCCCCGGCATCCGTAGGCACGGCAGCCCCATGCTGCTTAAGTGGCCGGTTGCCCGCCAGGCGCCGCAGCACGACGTAGAACACCGGGGTCAGGAACAGGCCGAAGGCGGTCACGCCGATCATGCCGGCAAACACGGCCACGCCCATCGCGTGCCGCATCTCCGCACCGGCGCCGGTGGACAGCACCAGGGGCAGCACGCCCATGATGAAGGCCATCGAGGTCATCAGGATCGGTCGCAGGCGCAGGCGGCTCGCCTCGACTGCGGCGGCCAGCGGGGTACGTCCGGCGAACTCCAGCTCGCGGGCGAACTCCACGATCAGGATCGCATTCTTTGCCGACAGGCCCACCAGCACGATCAGGCCGATCTGGGTGAAGACATTGTTGTCGCCGTGCGTCAGGTAGACGCCGGTCATGGCGGCCAGCAGCCCCATCGGCACGATCATGATGATCGCGAGCGGCAGAGTCAGGCTTTCGTACTGGGCCGCCAGCACCAGGAACACCAGCAGCATCGCCACTGGAAAGACCAGCAGGCCGGAATTGCCGGCAATGATCTGCTGGTAGGTCAGCTCCGTCCATTCGAACGCGAACCCTTTGGGCAGCGCCTCCTTCGCGATGCGGGTGATGGCGTCCTGCGCCTGCCCCGTCGAGTAACCCGGCGCCGGCGCCCCGTTCACGTCTGCAGACAGGAACCCGTTGTAGCGCATCGCCCGCTCAGGCCCCGCGCTGGGCTTCACCGTCAAGACAGCGGCCAACGGCACCATCTCGCCCGAGGAGGAGCGGACCTTGAGCCGGCCGATATCCTCCGCGCGGGCGCGGAACGGCGCGTCTGCCTGTATCCGTACGGAATAAGTCCGACCGAGCGTATTGAAATCGTTGACGTACAGCGATCCAAGATAGACTTGCAGCGTGTCGAACACGTCCGTCACGGCAACACCCAATTGCCGGGCGCGGACGCGGTCAACGTCGGCATAAAGCTGCGGCACATCCACGCGCAGCCCAGTGAACATGCCGGTCAGCTCCGGCGCCTTGCGGGCGGCGGCGAGGAAGGCGTTGGTCGCCGCGTTCAGCGCGTCATAACCCAGGCCGGCGCGGTCCTCGATCTGCAGCTTGAAGCCGCCGATAGTGCCAAGCCCCTGCACGGGTGGCGGTGGAAAGACGGCGATGAACGCATCCTGGATCGCGCCGAACTTCTGGTTCAGCGACCCGGCAATCGCGCCTGCGGACAGCCCGGGCGTCGTCCGCCGCTCGAACTCGTCGAGCGAGACGAACACGATTCCGGAGTTGGAGCTGTTGGTGAACCCGTTGATGGACAGGCCGGGAAAGGCGATGTTGTTGACGGCGCCGGGCTGCTTCTCGGCAATGTCGCCCATGCGCTTGATCACGTCCTCGCTGCGATCGAGGCTGGCGGCATCCGGAAGCTGGGCGAAGCCGACGAGATACTGCTTGTCCTGCGCCGGCACGAAGCCGCCCGGAACCGCCTGGAACAGCATGTAGGCCACGCCGACCAGCACCACGTAGACCCCCATCATCACCGACTTGCGCCCGATCACCCGCGACACGCCGTGGCCATAAGCGCCCGATCCCGCGGCAAAGAACCTGTTGAAGCCGCGGAAGAGCCACCCCAGCACCCTGTCCAGCACCCGTGTCAGCAGGTCCTTCGGCGCATCATGGCTGCGCAGCAGCAGCGCCGCGAGCGCGGGCGAGAGGGTCAGCGAGTTGACCGCGGAAATGACGGTCGAGATGGCGATGGTCAGCGCGAACTGGCGATAGAACTGCCCGGTCAGGCCGCTGATGAAGGCCAGCGGCACGAACACGGCGATCAGCACCAGCGCGATGGCGACGATGGGGCCGGACACCTCGGACATCGCGCGGTAGGTCGCCTGGACCGGCGACAGCCCCTCCTCGATGTTGCGCTCCACGTTCTCGACCACGACGATCGCATCATCCACGACGATGCCGATGGCGAGCACCAGGCCGAACAGGCTGAGCGCGTTGATGGAGAAGCCGAACAGGTGCATCACGGCGAAGGTGCCGATGATCGAGACCGGCACGGCGACCAGCGGGATGATGGAGGCGCGCCAGGTCTGCAGGAACAGCACGACGACGATCACGACCAGGACAACGGCTTCGAGCAGGGTATGAACCACGGCCTCGATCGAGGCGCGGACGAACTGCGTCGTGTCATAGACGACGGCGTAGTCCACGCCCTCCGGCATGTTCTGCTTGATCTCCTCCATGGTGGCGCGCACGGCGTCGGCGATCTGGATTGCGTTGGAGCCGGGCGCCTGGAACACGGGGACGGCGACCGCGGACTTGTTGTTCAGCAGCGACCGCAGCGAGTAGTCGGCCGCACCCAGCTCGATCCGCGCCACGTCGCGCAGGCGGGTCACGGCGCCGCCGGGGGCGGTCTTGACGACGATGTCGCCGAACTCCTCGGGGGATTGCAGCCGGCCCTGCGCGTTCACCGACATTTGGACGCTGAGGCCGGGGACGTTGGGCGACGCGCCGACCACGCCGGCGGCGGCCTGAACGTTCTGGGCACGGATTTCCTGCACGATGTCGCCGGCGGACAGGCCGTGCTCGGCCACCTTCTGCGGGTCGAGCCAGACGCGCATGGCGTAGTCGCCGGAGCCGAACAGTTGCACATCGCCCACACCGGTGATGCGGGCGAGGCGGTCCTTGACGTTCAGGACGGCATAGTTCCGCAGATACGTGATGTCATACTTGTTGTTGGGCGACAGGATGTGCACGACCATCATCAGGTCCGGCGATGACTTGATCGTCGTGATGCCCAGGGTGCGTACGGCATCGGGCAGGCGCGGCTCGGCCTGGCTGACGCGGTTCTGGACAAGCTGCTGCGCCTTGTCGGGGTCGGTGCCCAGCGCGAAGGTGACGGTCAGGGTCATCAGCCCGTCGGTCGTGGCCTGGCTGCCCATGTACAGCATGCCCTCGACGCCGTTGATCTGCTCCTCGATGGGGGTGGCCACCGTTTCCGCGATCACCTTCGGGCTGGCGCCGGGATAGTTGGCGCGCACGATCACCTGCGGCGGCACGACCTCGGGGTATTCCGAGATCGGCAGGGTCCGCAAGGCGAGCAGGCCGGAGACGAAGATGAGGACGGAAAGCACGCCGGCGAACACGGGCCGGTCGATGAAGAATCTGGAGATGTTCATTTAAGTGGTCCCAGTAGGACGTGTGGTCAGCGGGCGGCCAGCGAGGCGACGGCGCTCATGGCGACTGGCTCCGGGGCAACGGTCGCCCCTGGGCGGATGCGCTGCAGCCCGTTGACGACAATGCGCTCCCCGGGCCTCAGGCCCGAGGTGACGAGGCGCAGGCCGTCCGCGGTGGCGCCGAGGACGACCTGGCGGTAGGCCGCCTTATTGTCGTCGCCGATGACCATCACGAAGCGGCGGTCCTGGTCGGTGCCGATGGCGCGCTCGTCAATGGCCAGCGCGGGCTCCGTGTGCGCCAAGCCCAGCCGCAGCCGCGCGAACTGGCCGGGCATCAGCTTGCCGTCAGGGTTGTCGAAGGCGGCGCGCACGCGGACGGTCCCGCTGCGGGCATCAACGACGTTGTCCACCAGTTGCAGCTTGCCCAGGAACGGCGTCCCCGCGGAGCCGAGCGTGCCCATCT